>DASZWD010000040.1 GCA_035546775.1 Acidimicrobiales bacterium | reverse complement strand
GCCTCTCCCCCCGACAGGGTGGGGGCGGGCTGGCCCAGGCGGACGTAGCCCAGTCCGACGTCGACCAGCGTCTGGAGGTGCCGGGCGATCGACGGCTGGTTGGCGAAGAAGGCCAGGCCCTCCTCGCACGAGAGGTCGAGCACCTCGGCGATGGACTTCCCCCGGAAGGTGACCTCCAGCGTGTCGCGGTTGTAGCGGGCGCCGTGGCAGATCTCGCAGGGCACGTAGACGTCGGGCAGGAAGTGCATCTCGATCTTGATCGTGCCGTCGCCGGCGCACTCTTCACAGCGGCCGCCCTTGACGTTGAACGAGAAGCGGCCCGGCTGGTAGCCGCGCACCTTGGCCTCGGGGGCCGACGCGAACAGCTTGCGGATGTGGTCGAACACGCCCGTGTAGGTCGCCGGATTGGACCGCGGCGTGCGGCCGATCGGCGACTGGTCGATGGCGATCACCTTGTCGAGTGCCTCGAGGCCTTCGATCCCGGCGTGCTTTCCCGGCGGCGTCTTGGACTTGTACACCTTCTGCATCAGCGCGTTGAGCAGGATGTCGTTGACGAGCGACGACTTGCCCGAACCCGACACGCCGGTGACGCAGGTGAAGGTGCCGAGCGGGAACTCGACGTCGATGTTCTTGAGGTTGTGCTCGCGGGCGCCCTTGACGACGAGCCAGTCGCCGCCGGGCTTGCGCCGCTCCGCCGGCACCACGATCTTCTTGCGCCCCGACAGGTACGCGCCGGTGAGCGACTCCTTGTTCTTCTTCAGCTGCGCCACCGTGCCGCTGACGACGACCTTGCCGCCGTGCTCGCCCGCGCCCGGGCCGATGTCGACGACGTGGTCGGCCACTGCGATCGTGTCCTCGTCGTGCTCGACGACGATGACCGTGTTGCCGAGGTCGCGCAGGCGGATGAGCGTTTCGATCAGCCGGTGATTGTCGCGCTGGTGCAGACCGATCGAGGGCTCGTCGAGCACGTACAGCACGCCCACGAGACCGGATCCGATCTGGCTCGCCAAGCGAATGCGCTGCGCCTCGCCGCCGGCGAGCGTGGCCGCCGAGCGGTCGAGGGTGAGGTAGTCGAGGCCGACGTCGAGCAGGAACTTGAGGCGGTCGTTGATCTCCTTGACGACGCGCTCGGCGATCATCTTGTCGCGCTCGGTCAGCTCGACGCCGCCGAGGAACGCGGCGGCCTCGCCGATCGACATCGACGACACCGTGGCGATGTTGGTGTCGCCGATCGTGACCGCCAGCGACGCCGGCTTGAGCCGGGCGCCGTTGCAGTCGACGCAGGGCACCTCGCGCATGTACAGCTCGATCTGCTCGCGCACCCAGTCGGAGTCGGAGTCGGCGTGGCGGCGCTGGAGGAACGGGATGATGCCCTCGTAGTGCGTCGAGTACGTGCGCTCGCGGCCGTGGCGGTTGCGGATCGTGACCTTGATCGGCGTGCTGCCCGCGCCCCACAGCAGGATCTTCTGCTGCGCCTTCTTGAGCTTCTCCCACGGCGTGTCGGGCGAGAACCCGTAGTTCTCGGCGACGGCGACGAGCAGCCGCTGGAAGTACTCGCCGGTCTGGCCCTTCCACGGGTTGATGGCGCCGTCGTTGAGCGACAACTCCGGGTCGGGCACCACCAGATCGGGGTCGACCTCGAAGCGTGTGCCGAGACCCGAGCAGGTGGCGCAGGCGCCGTAGGGCGAGTTGAACGAGAAGTTGCGCGGCGCCAGCTCTTCGAACGACGTGCCGCACTTGGGACACGCCAGGTGCTGGCTGAACGTCAGCGTGTCGCCGATCTCCTCGTCAGTCTCCTCGCCCTCGCGGGGCACGATCTGGATCTCGATGACGCCCTCGGCCAGGCGCAGCGCCGTCTCCAGCGAATCGGTCAGGCGTCGCTTCACGTTGTCGCGCACGACGAGGCGGTCGACGACGATCTCGATCGTGTGCTGCTCGTAGCGCGCCAGCTTGATCTCGTCGCGCCCCTCGGTGAGGTCGATCATGTCGCCGTCGACGCGGGCGCGGGTGAAGCCCTGCCGCACGATGTCGTCGAGCAAGCCTTCGTACTCGCCCTTGCGACCGCGCACGATCGGTGCCAGCACGGCGAAGCGTGTGCCCTCCGGCAACTCCAGGATGCGGTCGACGATCTGCTGCGGGCTCTGCCGGCGCACGATCGAGCCGTCGTTCGGGCAGTGCGGGATGCCGATGCGGGCGAACAGCAGCCGGAGGTAGTCGTAGACCTCGGTGATGGTGCCGACGGTCGAGCGCGGGTTGCGCGACGCCGACTTCTGGTCGATCGAGATCGCCGGCGACAACCCGTCGATGAAGTCGACGTCGGGCTTGTCCATCTGGCCGAGGAACTGGCGGGCGTAGGCCGACAGCGACTCGACGTAGCGGCGCTGGCCCTCGGCGTAGATGGTGTCGAAGGCGAGCGACGACTTGCCCGATCCCGAGAGCCCGGTGAACACGATGAGCTGGTCGCGCGGCAGGTCGAGGTTGACGTTTTGGAGGTTGTGTTCCCGCGCGCCGCGCACCACCAGCCGTTCAGACATTGTCGGCAATTTACTACACCTGTGTGATTCGTTGGACGAACGTGTGTTCTGGTACAGGTACCGCTAGGTTCCCGGAGCCGTGACGAAGGAACGCCTCCCGCTCGCGCTCGGCATCCTGGGCGCCGGCGCGATCGCGGCGGTCGTGCTCCACCTGCTCGCCGGCACGACGTTCCCGTCGCCCTGGCCCGACGAGATCGACTTCATGACGCCGGCCGCGCAATTGGCGCGGCACTTCACGTTGTCCGCCCCCCAGCTGTCGGCACCCCACGGGATGTTCTGGGAGCCCGAGTTGATGTACTTCGTATGGGCGCCGGTGCTGCGCTTCGCTCCGCTGGCGGTGGAGTCGGCGCGCTGGGTCAGCCTCGCCCTGCTGATCGCCGCCGCCGGAGGGTTCTTCGCGGCGGGGCGGCGCGCCGGCGTACCGCCGATCGCCGGGGCGGCGGCTGCCGCCCTCTTTTTGGTGACACCCGAAGCCATCGCGGGGGCAAACATCGCCCGCCCCGAGACAATGGTCCTCGCCTTCGTCGCGTGGTCGGCGGCGGCGACAATGCACGACCGACGCGTGCTGGCCCTGAGCCTGGCGGCGTTCGCCTGCGTCTCGCACTCGGCGGGCGTCCCGTTCGCCCTCGTCCTGGCCGTGCCGAACCTCCTCCGCCGGACCGATCGGCCGCCGACGCGGCGCTCCGAGTGGGCGGTCGCCGGTGTCGCGGCGGCCTTCGTGGTCTTTCAGGCGCTGCACCTGTTGCTCAACGCCTCGGTCGCCCTCGACCAACTGCGCTTCCAGGCCCAGGTCCACTCCCACGTCACGCACGGCAACCGCGGGCCCTACGTGGAGGCGGCGGCGGTGCTGACGCTCAGCCTCCTGCTGCTCCGCCGCCGCCTCGAGTGGCGCGCCCTCGTGCTGGGGGCGCTGGCCGTGGCCGGCATCGCCGTGCTCTTCATCGGCTGGGAGATGTGGTACGAGATCTATGCCGTCGATCTCGCGCCGCTGCTCGTCGCCTACGTCGCCATCGTCGCCCTGCGCGGCGCCGTGACCAGCACGGCGGTGGCCCGCGTGACCGCGGCGCTGGTCGTGGTTCTCTTCGCCCTCTTCGCCGTGCCCGCGACCACTACGCCCGGCTTCGAGGGCATGCAGCTGCGCCGTTACCCGGACGAGTGGCACGCGTTCGAACGGCGCGTCACCTCCGAACTCCGCCACATCGACCGCATGGAGACGTCGCCGACGGTCGTCGTGCTCAACGACGTAAGCGGCCTGCCGTGGCCCCTGCGCACCGATCGCGTCGGGCGTCACCTGCGCATGGTGAAGGAGACGCTCGTCACCCGCGCCCAGGTAACGCCGCAGATCTCTCTCTTCACTCCCGGCCACCGCCAACCCCCACATGGGAGGCGGCTGGCGACGATCACGTCACCACACCACGTCTTCACCGCGATCTTCGTGGATCTCCGCTAATCGCAGGTATTTCTCAACAGGTTGGGATTTCGTCCGATAAGGGTGCGGTGACCGGTGCCGTTCGGATCCGCCCGCGTCGTGGAGATCGTCTCAGTGTCGTGCTGGCGCTCGTCTTCGCCGTGCTCGCCACCGTCATGGGCTTGCGGACCAACCCGCACCTCGAAGACGTCGACGAAGCGGTCTATTCGCACACGCTCGTCGCCATGCAACACGGCATGGGCTACTACCCCGCCATGCGCGAGGCGCTCGTCAGCAAGGAGGGCGCACCGCCGAGTGAGATCCGAGCCGTGCGCCCGCCGACGATGTTCGTCGTCGTCTCGGCGATCCCGCGACCGCTGTGGCGCTGGGCCGTCGGCCTCGTATTCCTCGCTAGCCTCCTACTCGCCTGGAGGCTCGGCCGCAGCGTCGAGCAGTTCGGCGGGCCGATCGCCGTCGCCGTAATGGGGTTATGGCTGATGTCGGCGTCGGCGTTCCTGTACCTGCACGCCGAGTTGTGGGGACTGCCCTTGCTGCTCGGCGGGGTGCTCGCGCTCCGCAACGAGCGATGGGCGGCTGCGGCCGTCCTCCTCGCCTCGGCGGCGGCCGTCCGCGAGTTGTACGCCGTCGCGTTCGTGGTTGGCTTCGTCGTCACCCAAGACCGGAAGTGGTGGTGGCCGGTGGGCGCGCTCGGCGCCGGGTTCGCCGTGGTGCACGCCGGTCTCGCGTCCGCGATCCTGTCGCCCACCGGCACCCAGACGCCCTTCGGTACCGATCACCTCACCTGGCAGTACGTCTGCAACGCGCTGAGCCCGTTCGACCATCCCCTTGGCTGGTTCGTGGGCCTCGCCGGCGGCGCGCTCGGCGCCGCGGGGCTGGTACGCCGTTGGGGCTACGACCGCGGCGCCCGAACCCTGCTCCTCCACGCCGCGGTGATGGTGCCCCTCGCCGTCTTCGTGGGTCGCAACTACTGGGCGCTCACCATGGGACCCGCCGTGGCGTGCTTCGCCGCCGAAGGCGTGGTGGCGATGGCCAACGCGCCCTGGCGGATCGGGCTCGCTAGGCCTCGACCATCTCGTGCAGTTTCTTCTTGAGGTCGCCGATCTCGTCGCGTAGGCGAGCGGCGTATTCGAAGCGCAGGTCGCCCGCCGCTTCGTGCATCTCCTCTTCCAGCGTGCGGATGAGGCGCTCCAGCTGGTCGTGTTCGAGCTCGCCCAGGCCGGCGAGCACGTTGCTGTCGCGCATGCGGTTGCGCGCCCCCTTGTTGGGGACGGGCGCCGTACCGGACGGGCGCAACATCGACAGCAGGTCGTTGACCGCCTTGCGGATCGTCTGCGGGTTGATGCCGTGCTCCTCGTTGTACTGCTGCTGCACCCCGCGCCGGCGCGTCGTCTCCGAGATGGCGCGCTTCATCGAGTCGGTCATCGTGTCGGCGTACATCACGACCTGACCGTCGACGTTGCGCGCCGCCCGCCCGATCGTCTGGATGAGCGAGGTCTCGGAGCGCAGGAAGCCCTCCTTGTCGGCGTCGAGGATGGCGACGAGCGACACCTCGGGCAGGTCGAGGCCCTCGCGCAGCAGGTTGATGCCCACGAGTACGTCGAACTCGCCGAGGCGCAGGTCGCGCAGGATCTCGATGCGCTCGACGGTGTCGATGTTCGAGTGCAGGTACCGCACCTTCAGGCCCTGCTCGAGCAAGTACTCGGTGAGGTCTTCGGCCATCTTCTTGGTCAGGGTGGTGACGAGGACGCGGTCGCCGCGGTCGACCCGTCCGTTGATCTCGTTGATGAGGTCGTCGATCTGGCCCTTGGTGGGGCGCACGATCACGTCGGGGTCGATCAGGCCGGTCGGGCGCACGATCTGCTCGACGACGCGCGCCGAGTGCTTGAGCTCGTAGGGCGACGGCGTGGCCGACACGAAGATGACCTGGTTGATCCGCTCGGCGAACTCGTCGTAGCGCAGCGGGCGGTTGTCGGCCGCCGACGGGAGACGGAAGCCGTGGTCGACGAGGGTCTCCTTGCGCGACCGGTCACCCTCGTACTGACCGTGCAGCTGGGGCACCGTGACGTGACTCTCGTCGATCACGAGCAGATAGTCGTCGGGGAAGAAGTCGAGCAGCGTCGAGGGTGGTTCGCCGGCGGCGCGACCGTCGAGGTGGCGTGAGTAGTTCTCGATGCCGTTGCAGTAGCCGACCTCGGCCATCATCTCGAGGTCGTAGGACGTGCGCATGCGCAGCCGCTGCGCCTCGAGCAGCTTGTTCTCCTTTTCGAAGAAGGCCAGTCGCTGCTGCAACTCGTCTTCGATGCGCACGATCGCCTCGCGCAACCGCTCGTTGCCGGTGACGTAGTGGGTGGCGGGCCACACGGCGAGGTCGTCGAGCACGGCGATGATCTCGCCGGTGACCGGGTCGATGCGGGTGATGCGCTCGACGTCGTCGCCGAACAGCTCGATGCGCACCGACGCCTCTTCGTAGGCTGGGTGCACTTCGATGATGTCGCCGCGGACGCGGAACTTGCCGCGCACGAGGTTGGCGTCGTTGCGGTCGTAGCCGATGTCGACGAGCTTGCGCAGCACCTCGCGCTGGTCGACGGTGTCGCCCGGCTTGAGCAGCAGCAGGTTGCGCATGTACTCCTCGGGCGCACCGAGGCCGTAGATGCAGGAGACGGACGCCACCACGATCACGTCGCGCCGCGCCAGCAGCGCCGAGGTGGTGGAGTGGCGCAGCCGGTCGATCTCGTCGTTGATCGAGCTGTCCTTCTCGATGAAGGTGTCGCTCGACGGGATGTACGCCTCGGGCTGGTAATAGTCGTAATACGACACGAAGTACTCGACCCGGTTCTTGGGGAAGAACTCCTTGAACTCCGAGGCCAGCTGCGCCGCCAGCGACTTGTTGGGCGCGATCACCAGCGTGGGCTTCTGCACCTGCTCGATCGTCCAGCCGATCGTGGCCGACTTGCCCGACCCAGTGATGCCGAGCAGCGTCTGCATCTTCTCGCCGGCCTCGATGCCCTCCGTCAACTGCGCGATCGCCTGCGGCTGATCGCCCGCCGGTTGATAGTCGGCCACCATTTCAAACTGAGGCATCCGGCTCAGCGTATAGAAGGGGTGTAACACCGAATTCCCGCCGGCCCCAGCAGGGATCTGGGCGGCCGGTGCCGTAGCTTTAGACGATGCGGGGGCGCCTCGGGGTTGCGTGTGTCGTGCTGGCCGCCTTGACGGCCGCCTGCGGGATGCCGACGTTTACCGCCAAGGACGCATCGGCGCACAAACTCCCCCGCACCCAACCCAAGACCGAGATCGGCGACGCCGCCGTGCTCGACCGCACCTCGACGACCACCGTCCCGGTCACTGGCCGCGCCCCGACCACGACGGCCCTCACTGCCGCCTATCCACCGGGCGTGTCGCACCGCGTCGTGGCCGGTGTCGACCTCGTGCTACAGACGAACGAGACGGCGACATTCCGCGGGGGCACGGCGGTCCACCTGGTGTTGTCGATCACCAACCGCACCGGCCGCAGCATCGGCTACTTGACCAACCGCGAGTCCCACTTCGCCCTCCTCGACTCGTCCGACCGCCCGCTGTGGTCGGACCAGACATGCCGATCGGCCGACGTCTACACCACCGTCCCCACCGGCTTCCTCGAGATCACGCCGGGCGACCACGTGGCGATCGACGACTACTACCCCACCCACCCCGGTACTCCGACCACTGGGTGCACGGCGCCGTCGGGGCGCGCCCGCCTCGTCGCCGGCGTGACCATCTGCCTGAACCTCGCGCCCGACTGGACTTGCCGCGGCGCCAGCGATCAGCGGATCGAGGCCGCGCCCATCGACGTCACCGTCGCCTGAGTCAGCGCGTCTGCGCCCGCCGGCGCACCGTCCAATAGTCGAGCAGTTCTTCGAGATCGCCTTGGCCGACGGGCTTGACCAGAAAGCCGTCGGCTCCGACGGCGCCGCAGCGGTGCGCCGTCTCGCTGGCGCCCGAAACCGTCATGGCGATCACAGGTGTGTGCCGAGTGCGCCCCTCGCGCTTGCGCAAGGCGGCGGTGGCGTCGAAGCCGTTCATCCGGGGCATGAAGCAGTCCATCAGCACCGCCGCGTATTCGCCGTGACCGAGAGCGTCGAGGGCAGCTTCGCCGTCGCCCACCTCCTCGGTGTCGTATCCGAGTCGAGCCAGCATCTCTTTGGCGATCCGCCGGGTGACGGCGTCGTCGTCGACTACGAGCACCTTGCCTTTGAGCCGTGACGGCCGGTTCTCTGCGGTGATGGACAAGGTCGGTCTCCTGGTGTCAGTGGAGACCAGATCGGCCGCCGAACCCACGTGACGCCCAACAGCAACCAAACGCTGTCACGCCAGCGACAGGATCCACTTCCAGCACTCGTCGACGGCGAGGGCGAGATCGGCGGGAGAGCCGGAGTTGTCGATCACGAAGTCGGCGAGCTTCAGCCGCTCCTCCCGCGTGATCTGGGCGGCGATACGCGCCTCGGCATCCTCGCGCTTCATCGCCCGTGGCCCGTTGACCACCCGGTCCAGGGCGATCTCCACGGGACAATCGACCACGATCATCGCCTGAGTGCCGTAGTTGTTCGTCGTGCCCATGCCCAGTAGCGGCAAGTCGAGGAGCACGACGTTGTCGCTGGCGCGCTCGGCTTCGATACGCGCCGCGATCTCGGCGCCGATCATCGGCAGCATCAGCGCGTTCAGGGCCGCCAGCTTCTCCTTGTCCGGGAAGACGATGGCCGCGATCGCCGCGCGGTTGAGCTCCCCATCGGCACCGACCACCCCCTCACCGAAGAGTTCGACCATGGGACCAAAGGCCTTTCCTCCGGCTTTTTGGAGGTCGCGCGCCACCGCATCGGCGTCCACGAGGACCGCGCCCTTTTCGACCAGTAAGGCCGACGCTGAGGACTTGCCTGCCCCGATCCCACCAGTCAATGCGATGAGCAACACGGGCCAAAAAGTACCAACGACGACACAACTAACTAGTCCTGGCCATCACTCGCAATGACTCGTCTGGTCCCTAGGGATCAGTGGTGACCAGACGATGAATAGTCCGTGAGTCACTTTCCCGAACGCCAAAGGTCCCAAGTTCGGCGCCGGAGCGATCGCGGTGCGGCTCTCGTGGAGTTCGCACTCGTCAGCTTGCTGTTCGTGCTCTTCATCTACGCCGTCGCCGTGTTCGGCGTGATGCTCTCGACCAAGAACAGCATCACGCACGCCGCGACCGAAGGGGCTCGCAGCGCGCTGAGTGTCGCCGACCTCCCGGCCGCCACCCTCGACTCGCGCCGCATCACGCAGGCGACGACGACGGCCGGCAACAGCCTGACCGGCTCGCTCGGCTCGCACTACCACCCGTCGGACGTCAGCGCTTCGATCGCCGGCTGCGACAGCGTGGCCGACACCCACAAGTGCATCACGGTGACGATCACCTACCCCTGGCAGTCGGACCCCATCGTCCCGCTCGCCCCCGGGATGGGTCTCGCCACCCCGACCAACATCCGCGCCACCGCCGTCGTGCGGCTGGATTAGGAGGCTGCGATGAAGCGTCGTTCCGAGCGAGGCGCGATCCTCGTCATGGCCGTCCCCGCGCTGGTGCTGTGCATCGCCGCCGCCGCGCTGGGCATCGACATCGGCCGCATCGCCATCGACAAGCGCAGCGACCAGAGCGTGGCCGACATGGCGGCTCTCGACGCCGCTCGCGCCGTCGGCGACATTCTCAACACCACGAACCAGGCGGGCTACGACTCGGCCGCCCAGACCGCGGCGGTGGCCTCGGCGGCCCGCAACGGCTTCGTCGTGGGCGTCAACAGCCACACGATCACCGCGACCGTCGGCACCGTCGACGGCACCACCAACGCCTTCTCGGCGGGCGGCGCCAGCGCCGTGCTGGTGACGACCACGTCGCACGTCGCCAACTCGTTCCTGCCCGGAGGCAAGGACCTCACCGCCCGCGCCGTCGCCCTCGTCGGCTCGCCCATCGGCGCCTTCTCGGTGGGCTCGACGCTCGCCAGCCTCGACACGTCGAAGAGTCGCCTCGATCCGATGCTCAAGACGATGCTCGGTGCCAGCGGCAGCCTCAGTCTCGTCAGCTACGACGGGCTCGCCACCGGCAACGTGTCGCTCCAGCGACTCCAGACGGCGCTGCTCGCGTCGGGCTTCAACGTCGGCACGGTGTCGGACCTGTTGAGTGCGCACCTGACCGCCGCCCAGCTGCTCGCCGCGACCGCCAGCGCCCTCACCGCTGACGGTGACAGCACGGCGGCGGCCGAGGTGCAGGACCTCATCAACACCAGCATCACGTCGTCCACGACCGTGACCCTGGGCGACCTGCTGAACGTGGCGACGCCGAGCGACAGCGCGGTTCTCTCAGCTGAGTTCAACGCCTACCAGCTCGTCACCGGCACGGCGCAGCTCATGAACGGCACCAACTTCGTGTCGATCCCGCTGACGGGGGTCAACCTGCTCGGCCTCGCCGGAGTAAGCCTGTCGGCCTACGTGATCGAGCCGGCCAAGACGGCCATCGGTCCGGTCGGCACGACCGCCGACAACGCCCAGGTGAAGCTGCGGGTCAACCTCGACGTACCCCTCGGCGGGTTGCTGCCTTTGGCCCACGTGACCCTCGACTACACGACGGCGCAGGCCTCGGGCACGCTCACCTCGATCGTGTGCGGCGCCTCCCCCACCATGGGCATCTCGGGGCAGGCGGCGGCGATCACGGTCAGCGGCACCGCCACGACGTTGCTCGGCAACATGACGATCTCGTCGTCGGTGGCCAGCGCGTCCCCGTCCACGCTCACCTTCTCGTATCCGACGGAATTCGCCCCGACGGTCACCAAGCACGTCGGATCGAGCGGTGCGGGTGTCTCACTCGCCTCGGTGAACGTGACCGGCAGCGGCGCCACCGCGGCGCTCGCTCCCGTCCTCCAGCTCGCCCTGCCGACGGTGCTCAGCACGCTCGACACCGCGCTGACGCCGGCGATCAAGCCCCTCCTCGAAGGCCTCGGCGTCTCCGTCGGCCAGGCCGACATCTCCGCCCTCGGCATCTACCCCAGTGCGACCTCCTGCGGGGGCCATCCCCGCATCGTCCAGTAACCGACCCCACAACCCCAAAGGAACTGCATCCCAATGCCTGCCACCCCGAAGAAGCGCTCCACCATCCTCATGGCCGTCGGCGCCAGCACGTTCGTCGTTGGCGTCGGCTTCGCCGGCATGCTCGTCCACCGCGACGGCGGCAGCCCGCACAACGCCCGCAGTGACACACCGGTCACGGCGCCGGCCGCGGCCAACGCGGCGGCCACGTCGGCCGCCGGCACGGCGAGCTTCGTCGTGCCCGTCGACCATCAGGCGATCGCCGTCAGCGTCCCGTTCGTGCAGGGCCTCGCCGGCTACGCCAAGACGGGCGACGTCGTCAACGTCTACGGCACGTTCTCGTCGCTGCCCGGTACCGCTGAGCCCGTCGCCAAGCTGGTGCTCCAGAAGGTCAAGGTGCTCGCGATCAACCCCGGCGCCGACGGCGGCAACGCCACCTACGTGCTGTCGGTCAGCACCTCGGACGCCGAGGCCATCGAGTACCTGTCGACGTTCCAGAAGGTGTGGCTGACGCTCGCTCGCGACGACCAGGGCACCCTGATCCCGAAGGGCTTCAGCTCGCACAATGCCTAACAACCCGCGCATCATCGTCGTCGACCGCACCACCGAGCTGGCCGACCGTTTCCGTGAAGTCGTCGACCAGCTCGACAAGCCGGCCGAGGTGTTCGCCTGCCTGCGAGTGAGCGACGTCGTGGAGATGGTCGAGGACGACCCCACGCCCACCGTCGTCGTCGCCGGCCCCGCCATCGTCACCCGCTCCGGCCTCGCCCGCCTCGAGATGTTGCACGACAACTGCACCAACCTCGTGATCGTGCTGGCCTTCACCCGCCGGCCGTCGGCCGCCATGCGCGACATCGTGCGCGCCGGCGCCGTCGACATGCTCCAGCTGCCGTCGGACGACTCGCTGATCGTGGCGTCGGTCAACCGCGCCATCGAGCTCGCCGAGCGCAACGTCGCCATGGCGGCGAAGGCGACGGCCGAGCCCGCACCGGCGACCGCCGACGCGCCGGCGCGCCGGCTCGGCACCGTGGTCACGCTGGCGTCGGCCACGGGTGGCTGCGGCAAGACCTTCCTCGCCACCAACCTCGGCTACCTGCTCTCGCGGGTACCGGGGCACCGCGTGTGCATCGTCGACCTCGACCTCCAGTTCGGCGAAGTCTCCACCGCGCTGCACCTGCGGCCGAAGTACACGATCTGCGATGCCCTGGCGCGCGAGGCCGACACCGGCGACCTCAAGGATTGCATCGAGGACTACGTAGTGCGTCACGAGTCCGGCGTCGCCGTCCTGGCCGCGCCGCGTGACCCCTCCGAGGCCGATCGCATCGAGCCACCGGACGTGACCAAGGTCCTCACCGCCGTGCGCGAGAACTTCGACACCGTCATCGTCGACACCCCGCCGTACCTGTCCGAAGTCGTGCTCGCCGCCTTCGACCAGTCGTCGTCGCTCTACGCGGTGGCGACGCTCGACCTGCCGTCGGTGCGCAACATGGGCGTGTTCCTGTCGACGCTCGAGCGACTGAAGATCCCCGCCGACAACGTGCGTCTCATCCTCAACAAGGCCGAGCGCGACGTCGGCATCGACGTCGACCAGGTGAAGAAGCTGTTCCCGCAGGGCTTCTCGGCGGTGCTGCCCTACGCCAAGGAAGTCAGCAAGTCGATCAACCTCGGCCTGCCCGTGGTCGCCGCGTCGCCGGCGTCGGAGATCAGCCGGCGCATCACCCAGGGCTTCCGCGAACTCACCGGTGGCGACGATCCCGACGTCGCCGCCGCGGCCTCGCCCTCGGGCTGGCGCCGCCTCCTCCACCGGGCCAACCCCGCCGTTTCCTAGGAGCCTGAACGATGAAACTTTCCGAAAAGCTCGCGGCCCTCGAAGACGACGACGTCGAAGAGGCGCCCGCCGCCACCACCACCACTCGCCGCACGGCCAAAACCCACGCCGCACCCTCCACGTGGGAAGTGTCGAAGCGCAAGGTCCGCGACCTCGTGCTCGCCGACCTCACCTCGCGCATGGCCGGCCTCGACGGCGAGGCCCTGCGCAACGAAGTCAAGGCCAGCATCGACAAGTTCCTCACCCGCGAAGACGTAAAGGTGAGCCCCGCCGAGCGTCGCCGCTTCGTCGACGAAGTCGTGCAAGACACGCTCGGCTACGGCGCCCTCGAACCGCTCCTCGCCGATCCCACCGTCACCGAAATCATGTGCAACGCCCACGACGACATCTGGGTGGAGCGGGGCGGTCAGCTGGAGCACACCAAGATGGCCTTCGCCGACGAGGTCGCCTACCGCCAGGTGATCGACCGCATCGTCGGCGGCGTCGGGCGGCGCGTCGACGAAGGCTCGCCCATGGTCGACGCCCGCCTCCCCGACGGCTCCCGCGTCAACGCCATCATTCCGCCGCTGGCGGTGCACGGCTCGGTCCTCACCATTCGCAAGTTCGCCGCCGACCCCTTCCAGGTGAAGGACCTCATCGGCTTCGGCACCCTCACGATGGACGTCGCCGTCGTCCTCGAAGCGGCGGTGCGGGGCAAGCTCAACGTGCTCGTCTCCGGCGGTACCGGCACCGGTAAGACGACGATCCTCAACGTGTTGTCGTCCTTCATCCCCGAAGGCGAACGCATCATCACGATCGAGGACTCCGCCGAACTCCAGCTGCAGAAGCCCCACGTCGTCACCCTCGAATCCCGGCCGTCGAACGCCGAGGGCGCGGGCGAGGTGAAGATCCGCGACCTCGTCAAGAACGCGCTGCGCATGCGACCCGACCGCATCGTGGTCGGCGAGTGCCGCGGCGCCGAGGCCCTCGACATGCTCCAGGCGATGAACACCGGTCACGAAGGCTCGATGACGACGGTGCACGCCAACTCGCCGCGCGACGCACTCGCCCGTCTCGAGACGATGGTCCTCATGGCCGGCTTCGACCTGCCGGTGCGGGCCATCCGCGAGCAGGTGAACGCCGCCATCGACGTCATCGTGCAGCTCGAGCGCTTCGGCAACGGCCAGCGCATGGTCACCGCCGTCACCGAAGTGCAGGGCATGGAGGGCGACACGATCCTGCTCCAGGACATCTTCGCCTACCGCGGCCAGGGCGGCAGCGGCAACCTGTTGCCCACGGGTCTGCGGCCGCGCATCGCGTCGAAGCTCGCCGAGCGCGGCGTCGCAATGCCGGCGGAGGTCTTCCGCGTCGGGCGCTCGTCGACCGGCGCGCCCCGCGCGGCGCGCGCCGCCGACAAGGAAGCCGCCGAGAAGAAGCCGGCTCGCCTCAACGGCCCGACGCTGCCCGGTGAGAAGGACGGGCTGATGGAGGTGAACCGATGATCGAGATCATCGTTCCCGCCGCCGTCGGTGCCGGCCTCACGATGGTGGTCGTCGGCTTCCTGCTGCGGGCCCGCGAACGCTCGGCGGCGATGCACGAGCTGATGGCGCTGGCCCGGTACGGCGAAGGCGAACTCGACGACGACGAGACGCTCGACGGCCTCGAGGATCCCACTTTCGAGTTGTCGGGTTTCGGCAACGCCGCGGTCTCCCTCGCCGGCCGGCTCGTGTCGCAGCTCGACGCTCAAGGCGCGCTCGCCGCTTCCCTCGAGCGCGCCCGCATTCCGTTGCGCGCCGGCGAGTACGCCATCGTGTCGGCCTGCGGTTCGGTCGTCGGCGGCCTGCTGCTCGGCGCCGTGACCACCCGCTGGATCCTCGGCGTCGTGACGTTCGTAGTCGGCGTGTTCGTCGCCGCCAAGTTCCCGGCATTCCGCATCGCCCGGCGCCGCAAGGCGCTCGGCCGCCAGCTGCCCGACGCCCTGAGCCTCATCGCGTCGTCGCTGGCCGCCGGCCACACCTTCCTGCGGGCGATTCAGATGATGTGCGAGGAAGCCGATCCGCCCCTGTCGGACGAGTTCGGGCGCGTGGTGTTCGAGGTGCGCCTGGGCGCGCCGCTCGTCGACGCCCTCGATCGGATGGCCGAGCGTTCGGGCCTCGAGGACATGGTGTGGGTGGTCCAGGCCATCCGCATCCAGCAGACGGTCGGCGGCAAGCTCGCCGATCTGCTGCACACGCTCGCCGATTTCATGCGGGCGCGTGAGGAAGTCCGCCGGGAGGTCGACGTGCTCACCGCCGAAGGCCGCGTCTCGGCGTGGATCCTCGGCGCCATGCCCGTCCTCCTGCTCGTCGCCGTGCAGGTGATGAGCCCCGGTTATGCCAACGCGCTGTTCAAGGGTTGGGGCCTCGCCGCCCTCGCCTTCAGCGGCGTGTCCATCGTCATGGGCGTCGGCGTCATTCGCCGCATGGTCCGCATCGACATCTGAGGTCAGAGATGAACACCGTGATCATTGCTTCCATCGTCCTCGCGACCGTCGGCGCCGTGCTCGTCGCCGCCGGCGCTTACGACCGGCTCTTCGCCGGCAACGCGGCGGCGCGCTACCTGGCGTCACTCGACGACGACGACATCGCCGAGGACGAGTTCGCGGCGCGCCTGCGCCAGCCGCTGCTGCACCGTGTGCGCGGCGCCCTCGAGACGTCGGTGCTGCCGTTCCTGCAGCGGGTGACGCCCAAGGGTGTCGTCGCCAAGGCCCAGCGCGACCTCGTGCTCGCCGGCATGAACGACGTGGCGCCCGAGGAACTCGTCAGCCTCCAGGCCGTCCTCGGCGGCATCGGCGTGCTCCTCGGCATCGGGTTCCTCATGACGCACCCGTCGCCCGGCCAGGCGCTGCTCGTGATGCTGATCCTGCCCGTCGCCGGCGCCCTGACGCCGATGGTGGTGGTCAAGCGCAAGGCGAAGGAGCGCTCGGAGGCGATCTTCAAGGATCTCCCCGACTGCCTCGACCTCATGGCGATCTCCGTCGAGGCGGGCGTCGGCTTCGAAGCGGCGCTCGACGTGGTGTGCAAGAACTTCGACTCGCAACTCGCCCTCGAGTTCCGCCGCACGCTCAAGGAAATGGAGCTTGGCGTTTCGAGGCGTGAGGCGCTCGCCAGCCTGCGGGCCCGCAACGAGGTGCCCGAGCTGTCGAACTTCGTGACGGCACTCATCCAGGCGGACGCGCTCGGCATGCCGATTGGCCGCGTGCTGCACACCCAGGCCGTCGAGCTGCGCAACCGGCGCCGCCAGTGGGCGCGAGAGAAGGCGGCCAAGCTGCCGGTGAAGATCCTCTTCCCGCTCGTGCTGTTCATCTTCCCCGCCATTCTCGTGGTCATCCTCGGTCCGGCCGCCGCCGCCATCATCAAGGGCTTCGCCGGCTCCTAAGCCCAGCAGCCATCCGGAAGCCGACTCGGCTCCGAACTGGTCCTGTCCAGCACCGCTTCACGGTGCTGGACAGGACCAGTTGCGCGTCAGGAGGCAGGATGTCGTTCGTGTTCATGCTCGTGAACGTCGCCGTCATCTACGCCCTGGCGTTGCTGCTGTGGCGCCTGGCGGTGCGCATCAACGATCCGTCGTTCATCGACGTGTGCTGGGGGGCCGGGTTCGTGGTCGTCGCCCTCGTCTCCTACGCGCTGTCGCCCCACCGGCCGCTGCTGGCGCTGGTGGTCGCGGTGTGGGGTCTGCGCCTCGCCGGCTACCTGTTCTGGCGGTGGCGTCGGCAGGGCCCCGACGCCCGCTACGTCGCCATGCTGAAGCGGGCGCCCAACCCGTCGAGCTACATGCTCACCCACATCTTCTTGTTGCAGGCGACGCTGCTGCTGATCGTCTCGCTTCCGCTCCAGCTCGGCCAGCTACGCCACGAGCCGTTCACGGTCGGCAACACCGTCGGCCTCTTCATCGCGCTCGCCGGGATCATTTTCGAGTCGACGGGCGACGCCCAGCTCACGCGGTTCAAGGCCGACCCGGCGAACACGGGCCACGTGATGGATCGCGGGCTGTGGCGCTACACCCGGCACCCGAACTACTTCGGCGACTTCTGCGTGTGGTGGGGTCTGTTCATCCTGAGCGTCGGCAACCTCGTTAGCGTGATCGGTGTGATCGGTCCGCTGGTGATGTCGGTGTTGCTGATGCGCTACAGCGGCGTCGGTCCGCTCGAGAAGCAACTCCACCGCAGCAAGCCCCAGTACGCCGACTATGTGCGCCGCACGAGCGCGTTCTTCCCGCGGCCGCCGAAAGCGGTCGAGACGGCGCGATGAAGCTGCACATCGTCGACCGCGTGGCATCGACCCTGCCGGTAGACGACGTTCATCCCTACCGCACCGGCGCGTGGCGCCCCAACGTCGTCGAGTACGACGCCACCGAGCTCGACGTGGTCGCGGGTGCGATCCCCGACGACCTGTGTGGCGTCTACTTACGTAACACGGAGAACCCGGTCCACGACGCGATCGGGCTGTATCACCCCTTCGACGGCGACGGCATGCTGCACATGATCGCCTTCGGCAACGGCGAGGCCACGTACCGCAACCGCTTCGTGCGCACTGACGGCTTCGTGGCCGAGCAGGCGGAGGCCGAGTCGCTGTGGGCCGGGCTGCTCGCGGCGCCGACCGACGCCAAGCGCGCCGACGGCTGGGGTGCGCGGGGCCGGATGAAGGACGCGTCGTCGACCGACGTCGTGGTACACCGCGGGCGCGCCCTCACGTCGTTCTACCAATGCGGCGACGTGTACGCCCACGATCCCTACACGCTCGAGCCGCTCGGCAAGGAGACCTGGGTGCCCGCCGGCGGCATCAGTGCGCACACCAAGGTCGACGAGCACACTGGCGAGCTGCTCGTTTTCAACTACGGCAAGGATGCCCCGTTCATGCACTACGGCGTCGTCGACGCCGCCGGCGAGCTCGTGCACTACACGCCAGTCCCTCTTCCGGGGCCGCGACTCCCCCACGACATGGCGTTCACCGAGCACTACGCCGTCCTCAACGACCTGCCGTTGTTCTGGGACCCGCAGCTCCTGACGCAGGGTGCGCACGTCCCACGCTTCTTCCGCGACATCCCGAGCCGCTTCGCCGTCATTCCGCGGCGGGGCACGGTCGACGACATCGTGTGGTTCGAGGCCGAGCCGACCTACGTGTTGCACTGGATCAACGCCTACGAAGACGGCGACGAGATCGTGCTCGACGGGTTCCGCCAGCATCAGCCCGAGCCGCCCAAGCGAGCCGACGCGCCCAAGTTCGCCAGCATCTACCGCTACCTCGACCTGCACCAGTTGCGGACCAAGGCCCACCGCTGGCGGTTCAACCTCGCCACCGGTGAGACGAAGGAAGAGGAGCTCAGCGACACCACGATGGAGTTCGGCATGATCAACGGTCGCCACGGCGGCCGGCCGTACCGCTACACGTACAACATGACCGGTGTCGAGGGTTGGTTCCTGTTCGACGGGATCGTCAAGCACGACGTCGTCACCGGCGCCGAAACCCGCTACGCGTTCGGCGACGGCGTCTTCGGCAGCGAGACCCCGTTCGCACCCCGTTCCGGCGCCACGGCGTCCGCCGAGGACGACGGGTACCTCGTCACCTTCACCACCGACGTGAACAACGACTGCTCCGAGTGTCTCGTGCTCGACGCCGCCGACATCGCTGCAGGGCCCATCGCCCGCATCCGCCTCCCCGAACGCATCTCGAGCGGCACCCACTCCTACTGGCTGCCCGGCTAACCCGTTACACCCGCGCGGTACGTTCCCTAGCGCGCCTCCCCTCCTTCAACGCCTTGAAGATCGGGACGCGCGTGAACACCGACATCGACGAAACGCTCAACGCTCTCGCCGTCGGCCAATTCGGAGCGGTGAGCCGGGCACAGGCCTACGGCCGCGGAATCCGCGCCGATGCTCTCGACCGCCGCATCCTTCGTGGCATCTTCCGCTCGGCAACCTCGCGCGTTCTGGTGTCGAACAGTCCCCCCGACTCGTTCGAGCAGCGTGCCAGCATCGCGATCCTTGACGGCGGGCCTGACGCGGCATTGTCCGTCTTTTCGACGCTCGCCTGGGTCGGATTGTCCGGCTTCGCGCTCGAGCCGATTCATGTCAGCCGGCCACGACGGGACGGCCGCCTTCCCTCGGCGGGCATCGTCTGGCATCACCCTCGCAACCTTCGGCCCGAGCATCTGATCGAGATCAATGGGCTCATCACGACTACGCCCACCCGCGCCCTCGCCGACATGATTGCCCTGCCGAACACGAGGCCCAAGCGGTGTGAGCGAGCACTCGACAACGCGCGCTCCGCGAGACTCACGAACCACGTCTTGCGGCCCGTCGCCCCCGCACCCCCTGAACTGGTCCGGGAACGCAGAAACCCCTCCGGCCGGAGCCGGAGGGGTTTCTGAGCTTGCCCTTGGGGGAGAGGGGGCTTGAGCTAAGGGTGTTACCAGCTAACCGATCGAGGAACCGACCGAGCTGAACTTGTCCTTCGCGCTACTGCCAAGGAACGAGATCGCTGCGATGCAGACGACTGCGATCAGTGACACGAGCAGGACGTACTCCACGAGTGAAGCACCTCGCTCCGTGCGCCCGAATCGGGCTCGTAGGAACGTGGCAATCCACGTGTTGAAGTAGGTGAGCAGTTCCACAGGTTGATGCTCCTCATATGTTGGTTAGCTGGATGGAGGTGTTTTCGGCGTTAGCCGAGGGAAGAGCCGACGCTGGAGAACTTGTTCTTGGCGTTGCTCCCTAGGAAGCTGATCGCCGCGATGCACACCACGCCGATAAGCGAGACGAGCAGCACGTACTCCACGAGCGAGGCGCCTCGCTCCGTGCGGCCGAAACGGGCACGCACGAAGCTGGCGACCCACGTGTTGAAGTAGCTGATCAGTTCCACGTTCTTTGTGGTCCTGAGTTAGCCGAGGCTCGAGCCAACGCTCGAGAACTTGCTCTTGGCGTTGCTGCCGAGGAACGAGATGGCTGCGATGCAGACAACCGCGATCAGCGAGACAAGCAGGACGTATTCCACCAACGACGCACCGCGCTCGGTCTTACCGAAGCGGGCACGCACGAAGCTGGCAATCCACGTGTTGAAGTAGTTGATGAGTTCCATTTGAAGGGGTCGCTCCTTATTCGATCGGCCGCTCGATTGGGTGCGGCTGTTGACCTATCGGAGTTGCCCCATTGGGATTCCATGGCCCGATCGCGTCATCTGCGGCAGACCGGGACTAGTCAGTTCGGCGGGTGAGCACCACGAAGCCCCCTCGCCGAACGGCCGTATCCCATCGGCCGGTCGACGTAAGCCGCTGCACGAACACCGAGTCACTTCGCCAAAGAACGGTGTCGATGTCCCAACGGTCGATTGCCCGCAGGCCACGATCGGTGCCGTCGACCATGCCGAGTTCGTCGCGCACCAGCGACAGCGGAAAGAGGTCGACGCGGTCGTCGACGAACACGTCTCCCCTCGCACCGTGGCGCAGTTCGATGTAGTTGCCGACGGTGTCCTCCTCCGCCACGCGGTGCGGGGCCGCGAACCGGTGATGCCGCTCGAGCCAGCGGACCTGGGCGACGGGATACGTCGAGGCGTCGACGAGCGGGCGCTGGAGCGACCCGAGGGCAAATATGAGACCCACGAGCACGACGAACACCGTCGCTAGGCGCACGAACGACGGCGATAGTGGCGCGCGCTCGGCGTCGGACTCCCCCACGTCGAGCGCGCGGCCGAGCACCGGGGCCACGACGTAGCCCAGCGGCGCCAGATTGCGCGACGCGGTCAGCGACAGGCCGATGAACGCCGCCACCGGCAACGCGTCGCGCCACGTCAACCGCCCGCGTCCACCGATGATCGCCAGCGACGCGACGATGCCGACGAGCGCCAGCACCCCGGCGCCGGTGTGGAAGTCGGGACTCCGCCACTCGATCACGTGCGAAAACGCCTCGCGCTTGGTGATCGCCGTCAGCGGGAACACCAGCAGACGCGGCCCGAGCGGGTTGACGGCGCTGAGCGCGAGCGCGCCGGCGAACGTCACGGCGTAGCGCAGCGGCGCCGGCCGGCGGTCGATCCAGGCGCCGATTACGACCAGGCCAAGCCAGGCCGCACCCAACGGGAACGAACCGTGGCTGTTGACCCAGATCCACGCGGTCGGCACGAGCCACCACGGCGACCAGCGCCGCTCGACGACGAGAATGGTGAAGCCGAACGCCAGCAGCCCGACCAACAGCGGCCGCCCCGTCCACTGCCCCACCGTGATGAGGACCGCCGGAGCGACGGCCGCCGCAGTGCGCAGTGGGCGAGGCGTGCGCGCCAGCACCGCCAGCAACGCCCCGCACGCAGCCATCGTCACGCCGCTGAGCAGCGTGACGGCGTGCTGGCCGCCGAGCCGGTACGCCCAGCCGACGCCCGCCTCCGCCAGCCAGCTCTGCACCACCCACGCCTTGCCGTGCGCCGTGAACGTGTACGGGTCGACCCGCGGGATGGCCGGCAGCAGGCCGTGCTTGGTCATGGCGATGCCAGTCGCCAGATGCGTGAAACCCGAGTTGTCGCTCAGCTGGTTCAGCCCGACGCGCAGGCCGAGCAGCGCAAAGATCGCGACGACAAGAGCGTCAGCCGAGATCGAGAAGCGGGCGCGCCCCCGCTCGCTCATTTGAAGTTGTGCGCGACGTTCAGGATTGCGGGACCGATAATGACGATGAAGATAGACGGGAAAATGCAGAAGACCATGGGAATCAGCATTTTCACCGGGGCCTTCTGCGCCTGCTCCTGCGCCTTCTGACGACGGGCGGTGCGCACCTCGTCAGCCTGGTTGCGCAGCATGCGACCGATCGACACGCCGAACTTGTCCGCCTGGAGCACCGCGAGAACGAATCGGCGAAGGTCCTCCTCGTCCACGCGCTCGGACAGCTCACGCAGAGCGTCGGCACGCGTGGCACCGGCGCGCACCTCGCCGAGCATGAGCGAGAACTCGTCACTCAGCGGGCCGGGAACGGCGTCGATGGTGCGCTCGAGCGCCTGCTCGAAGCCGAGGCCGGCCTCGATGGAGATGACGAGGAGGTCGAGCACGTCGGGCAGCTGCCGGCCGATCGCCTTCTGGCGCTTGGCCGCAGCCTGACTGACCCGGGTGGCGGGCAGGACGCCGAGCACGACGCCGAGCAAGACGGCGATCGCCAGGCCCTTGGGGTTGAACCCGAGGAACTTGAACGCCAGCAACGTCGTGACCGGGATGGCGCACAGGCCGAGGGTGCGCATGGCGAGGTAGCGGTCGAGGTCGTCGTCGGAGCCGCGTCCAGCGGCGCGCAACTGCTTGGCCGCCTTCTCACGGAATCCGACGGGCGTGATCTTGCGGCCGGCCTCCGTGAGACCGCTGAGAATCGGTACGAGAAGGCGGTTCGTCCGGCTTTCGGCCAGGGTGATCTGGCGCTCGTCGACGATTTCCTCTCCGCCGACGGCTCGCAGCAGCGCATCTTCCCGCGCCTGATGCTCCGACAGGGCCGTGAGCACCTGCCAGGCAAGAACGCCGGCAACGCCGGCGAACATGAGAGAAATGACGAATGCGGTCATCAGACGTCCACCTTGATCATCTTCTGCATCCAGAACCACCCGGCGACCATGAGCGACGCACCGATGCCGAGCATGATCTTGCCGACGGTTTCGCCGAACAACGGGTCGAGGTAGCCGGGCGATAGCACCCTCATGGCGAGCATGAGGGCCGGCGGCATGATGACGAGGATGATCGCCGACATGCGGCCTTCAGCCGTCAGCGCCTTCACCTCGCGGCGCAGCCGGGTGCGGGCCTGCATGGTGTCGGCCACCGTGTCCAGCAGCTCCGCGAGGTTGCCGCCGACGTTGCGCTGGATCGAAATCGCCATGACGACCCACGAGAAGTCCTCGCTGTCCATCCGCACCGCCATCTCGTCGAGGGCGTCGTCGAGCGAGCGGCCGAGACGGGCTTCGGCAAGCACCCGGCGCAACTCGGCGCCCATCGGATCCTCCATCTCCCGGGCGACAGCCTCGCACCCCTGCAACAGGGCGTAACCGGCGCGCAGCGAGCTCGCCAACAGCTGAAGCATTGCCGGCATCTGCTTGAGGAACTTGCGCTTGCGGTTCCACCCCAGAAGGGTCACGACGGCGATCGGGACGCCGATGCCAGCGGCGAAAGCGAGCAGCGCGGAAAAGAACCCACCGAGCACGAATGCGAGCACGCTGAGGAGACAGGCGAAGGCGAGGGTGAAGAAGGACGCTTCCGCGGCGCGGATCGGGAGCCGAGCGGCGTCGAGCTTCTTCTCGACCCACTCGAGGATCCCGCGGCCCTCCATCGCGGCGGTGGCCGCGTCGATGGCGTTGCGGGCGAACGCAGAGGTTGCGAGGTTGACGCCCGACTCCTCGTCCGCGGACTTCTCGGGGCGCGCGTCGGACTCGTAGGCCCGGAGGCGGGAACCAAGCGCACCATTGCTCTTGCCGTAGAGGGCAATGCCGATGACGGCCATGGCCCCAAAGGCCGCGGCGAATAGGATGGCCAGCGGCCGGCCCGTTGTCTGGGCGAAGTGCTTGAACCCGCTCGGTGCCTTCACGATCTGCGGCGCCGTGTTGTCGGCTTGGCTGACCGCACCAGGGTTGCCCCGAGCGGTCGTGGCGGCGTCGCGCACCGACACGTCGAGATTCAGCGGGGCGTTGTCGGTCGCCTTCCAGGACAGTTCGAACTGCTCGTCGAGGCTGCGGCGAACGGCGGCGAACAGGTCGGAGACCCCGGCGCTCGTCGTCGTGACCATTGACTGGCCGCCGGTGGCGTGCGCCAGCGACTCGAGGCCCGCCGTGTCGAGCCCCGCCGTGCCGAAGGCGATGGTGTGGACGACGGCGTGAGCACCGAGGGCCGCGCTGGCGGCGTCGGCTTCGGTGGCAGTGGAGGCCGAGTCGGCGCCGTCGGACAGAACCACGATGTTCGGTTGGACATCTGGCTCCGCACTGAACAGGCCTGACGCGAGGCGCACCGCGTCCCACAGAGCGGTCCCGCCGGACGGCTGGAGGCCGTCGACCGCGGCAGCCGCGCCGTTGTCAGCGGAGAATGGATGTACGACCAGCGGCTGGTCGGAGAAGGCCACGACGGCGATCTTCTCGGTCGGACCGCGTCCGGCAACGAACGTGTCCGCCGCCGCCTTGGCGGCCTCGATGCGGCCCTGCTGGCGCATGGATCCGGACGTGTCGATCACGAGGACGACGCCGATCGGCGTCTGCGTCTCCGACAGCGGGCGTACGCGCACGCCGTTGACGATGGCGCCGTTGTTGCGCACGGTGAAGTCGGTGAGCGCCGGCTTCTCGGTGCCGGCGTATTGGACAGTCATCCGGACGTTGGGCCAGCCCGTTGTGTCGAGCTGACGCACGGCAAGGCTGGAAGTATTGGCGGCCCGCGCGGGCGCGGCACTGAACAGGACCAGGAGCCCGAGGCCCAGTCCAAGTACGGCCCGCGCGGACCGCCGCGCCGCCGTCACCGACGCCTCAGCGTGGTGCGCGTGCGGGCGGCTTCGGAATGTGCTGCCCCGTGCGCACCGTCTCCGAGGAAGACGGACGTCGGGACCTTGATGCCGTAGTGGGCCAACTTCTCCATGAACTTCGGCCGGTTGCCCGTCGACTGGAGCGTGCCGAGGAAGCGGCCGCTCTCGTCGACGCCGGCGTTGTAGTCGAAGAGGAACACGTCTTGGAGCGTGATGAGGTCTCCCTCCATGCCCTGCACTTCCGTGATGTGGGTGACGCGACGTGAACCGTCGCGCAGGCGGGTGGCGTGCACGATGAGGTCGAGGGCCGACGCCATCTGCTCGCGGATCGCCTTGATCGGCAGGTCGAAGCCGGCCATCATCACCATCGTCTCGATGCGGCTGAGGGTGTCTCGGGGCGAGTTGGAGTGGACCGTCGTCAACGATCCGTCGTGACCAGTGTTCATCGCCTGGAGCATGTCGAGGGCTTCGCCCGACCGGCACTCACCGACGACGATGCGGTCGGGGCGCATACGCAGTGAGTTCTTGACGAGATCCCGGATCGTGACCTCACCGCGGCCTTCGATGTTCTGCGGGCGGGCTTCCATCGACAGGACGTGGTCCTGATGCATCTGGAGTTCTTTGGCGTCTTCGATCGTCACCACGCGCTCGTTGCCGGGAATGAAGCCCGACAACACGTTCAACAGCGTCGTCTTACCGGTACCGGTACCGCCGGAAACGACGATGTTGAGCTTGCCCTTCACACACGCTTCGAGGAGCGGAACGACTTCGGGGCACAGTGTGCCGAAGTTGATGAGATCCTCGACCTGGAACGGGTCCTTGGCGAACTTACGAATGGTGAGGAACGGCCCCTCGATCGCCAGCGGGTGGATGACGGCGTTGACGCGGGAGCCGTCGGGGAGACGGGCGTCGACCATGGGGGTCGACTCGTCGACGCGACGGCCAACCTGCACCACGATCTTGTCGATCACGCGCCGAACGTGGCCTTCGTCGCTGAAGCCGGACGCGACTCGCGTGAGTTTGCCGTGCTGTTCGATGTACACCTGGTCGGGGCCGTTGACCATGACTTCAGTCACCGTCTCGTCCTCGAGGAACTTGGTGATGGGGCCGTAGCCGATGATGTCGTCGGCGACCTCGGTGATGAGAGAGGCGCGATCGGCAGCGGAAATGGCCGCCTTCTCGGCGTCGATGGCTGTCGACAGCGAGTCGAGCACCCGCTTGCGCAGATCGGCGGCTTCGACGTCGCGGTCCGACAACACGGGACCGAGCTCTTCGATGAGCTGGCGGTGGATGCGCTGACGCAGATTCTCCAGCGCGGGGTCACGCGCTTTGTCACCCGGGTTGGTGACGACTTGAAGACGTTGGGCGAGGGACATGGTGGGCTCCTATCTGTCCTTAACGCGAGGAAGGCACGGGTGTTGAGAGATCTTCGAACTGCGCCGCCAAGGCGGCGATCGCCTTGGCGGCCTTCGACTTGGGGTCGCGCACAAGCGGACGGCCGGCGTGGGCCGCTTCGGGGACGGCATCGTCCTCGGGGATCACGTGGGCTTTGAGGCCGAGCACGCGCTCGACGTCGGCTACGGGAATCAACGGCTTGGGCTGCACCCGGTTGAGGACGAGGTACGTGTGCGCTTGGCCGACACCGAGCCGGTGCAACGTGTCGAGGGCGACTTTGGCGTTCTTGACGGTGGTGACGTCGGGCGCGGCGACGACGACGACGTCGTCGGCCTGGTCGAGGATCGACAGCGTCACTTCGTCAAACGCCGAGGACGTGTCGACCACGACGAGCGGGGCGATCTGGCGGCACAACTCGAGCGTGCGGATGACGTCGGCCGAAGTGATCACTTCGGCGCGGGCGGGATCCGCGGGCGCCAGCAGCGTCCGCAGTCCGCTCACGCTCTCGGTCGTGAGCAGGCCCTTGAGACGCGGTTGGTCGATGTCAGCGCCGGTGGCGTCGGCCAGGCTGTGGCTCGGGTCGAGCCCGAGGGTGATCGCCACGTCGCCAAAGGGCAGGTCGGCATCGACGAGGATCGGCGTCGACGCCCCGCCGTGGGAGGCCGCAATCGCGAAGTTCACCGCGATGGTGGTCGTACCAGCGCCGCCCTTGGGCGAGAACACGGCCACGACACGGCCGCGGTGGCTCCCCTCGCCCATGGCCACGTGCTCGACGCGCTCCATGCCGGACCGGACGAGGTCGGCGAGTTCCGGGTCCTTGCACGACGCCGGCAGCACGTCGCTGACGCCGGCGCGCATGGCCTGGCGCAGGATCGTCGTCGACATCGACTCGACCACGAGCAGAACCGTGACGAGACCGGACACCTCGGCGGTACGCAGTGTGTCGATGCGCTCGAGCGTTTCAGCACTGGCACTGTCGGGACCGACGACCACAACCGTGGGCTGCTTGGCGGTCTTGATGGCGTCGTCGACATGGCCGACTCGCTTGACATCCAACTGGGGAAACAGCCGGGCAACGCGTTCGACGACGAGGGGCTCCTCCTCGACAACCACAACTTGGGTCGCGTTCGAGTCCAGCGTTCCCGCTGCACCCGAACGTTCACGTCGTCCGAACATGGTTACGGTCCGTACGGCGTCTGCGTTGTGTTGAACAGGTTGCCGGTGTTGACCGCCGGGATGTCGCCGGACTTGTAGTCAGGCGGTACGAGAGTGAGGTAAAGGCCGCCGGCCTGCTCCGCAGCAAAGGCGATGCGCTGGGCGGCTTCTTGAGGCACGGCGAAGGTGATCAGGTTGCCACCGGCCGCTGGGGCGGTGACGGCCGTGGTGTCACCGGCCTGCGGCGCAGCCGTGGTGCCGATGTAGAGGATGGACACGTTCTGGAAGAGCGTGTGCTCGGCGCCGTCGACGTTGACCATGATGTTCACCTTGTCGCCGGGGACGAGCAGTCCTGCGACTTCGTGGACCTGGTCCATGCTCACGGTCACGGCCACCTGGCCGCTCGGGACGCGCTGAGCGGCGGTCACCTGGGCCACGCGCGGGTCGACGAACATGCCGTCGACGAGCACCTGGTTGGCCGACAGGTTGGTCAGGGCGACCTTGCCGCGCAGGGCATTGATGTCCGTCAGTGCGGTGCCGGGACGGTACTCCTGCGGGATGGTGTCGGCCTTCACGCTCTCGGCGTGAATGGCGTCGTCGCCGGAATACCCCTTCGGGATGTCCTTCGCGACCTTGTAGACCTTGACCAGCGTGGCGCCCTTGTACGCCCGGGCGTCAGACCCGGACAAGAAGGCGTTCGCGCCGACCGCGGTGAGGACCGCAGCGACAACAGCAGCAATAACAATGACAGTTCGACTCGGGCGCATTAGTAGGCTCCTTCCAAAGTCACCATCGGCACGAAGCGCACAGCGTTGAGGATTCGGGCAAAAGAACCCTCAACAATGTCCAACACAACGGCGGCGGCGGCGGGGGTATTACGCATTGACGAGGTGCACCGGGTCACCGGTGATGGTCGCGGTCCAGACGGTGCGGTCGTTCGGCGAGCTGCCGCGCGTGACGCCGTTGAACTCGTAGAGAACCTTCCACCAGCAGTCAGTCGTGCAGGTGTAGGTCGTGGGAACGGCGATCGTGATGTCGAGCCACTTGCCGTTGTAGGTGTTGGTGCCGCTCGACGTACGCGTCAGGATGCGGCACGGGCTGGCGGCAACCGGCGTGGCGCCGCGGATTCCGTAACTGCATCCCACGGTGGCGCCACCGGGCTTGAGGATGTTCACGTAGTACGTGCCCGAGGCGCCGTCGCCTGGGTCGTAGAGGCTCACCGACAGCGTCTTGCCGGCGTACTGCGGGTCGATCCGGGCGAGATAGAACGTCGCCGTCAGGTTGCCCGACTGGCCCTGCAGGTTGTTGAACAGCGACAGGTCGCCGTAGCCGTAGAGGGCGGGCTGCGTCGTACCCGTGAGCGTCGCCTTGAGCGAGAACTGGTTCCAGCCGTTTCCGCTGTCGCTGATGCCGGGAATCGACCGGCTCTTCACCTGCAAGTGGTAGATCCCTGCGACCGGCACGTTGACCGTGCACAGCGTGGCGAACTTGTTCTCATAGGTGGATTCGCTCGCCCCGTCGGCGATGATCCAGCGCCCGGCACCCGACGTGCACTTGCCGTTCAGGCTGTAACCCGAGTCCGTGTAGGTCGACGAGTCGAGCGGCGTGCCCGACGGCTTGAACAGTTCGAACTCCGTGTTGACGCTGCCGTTGTCGGCGTCTTCGACGTTGGCGTAGTTGGCGCGGGCGTAGTTGCCGGCGTCCCATACCTGGACCGTGAGGTTCTGTCCGACTCCGGCAGCGGGCACGTCGATCGAATACAGGTAGCCCGTGTCGCGATCTTCGTTGTTCGTCTGCGAGCAGTTCGATCCTGAGGATCCGTTGGTGCACTTGGTGGAGTACGGGTCGCCGTTGCTCTTGTCCGTGTAGGGCCCTGATATCGACGCCCAGAGATTCTTCGAGTCCGAGTTGCTCTGGTTCCCGAGCGTGTTGTCGGGGCTGCCGAGCGGCACCGGGAGCACGTATTCGGCCACCGAAGTGCGGGTGATCGACTCGTTGTTGATCGCCAGCTTCGAGAAGTACTGGTCGACCTTCGAGTCGGTGATGCTGACCCGCAACTGATGGCTGTTGCCCGGCACGGCGCTCACCGTCACTGTGATGTTGCCGCCGGTGGTGAACCCATTGCGGGTGGCGGCGGTCGTGGCGGCCGCGGTCGCCGAGGTGAAGTCGGGCATCCAGACGACGCCGGCCAGCGCAGCCGCATCGGCCGCACGCTGGATCTTCGCCGCGCGCGCGTACCAGCCGCCAACGTCGACGGCGAAGCCGCAGAAGATCAGCAATACCACCATGGACAGCGCCAACAGCGGGATGACGAACCCCCGTTCACTACGACGGGACGCGGCCAATCTCATGTCAAGGGCTCCAGACGCATTACTGCGGAGTCGGTCATCTTGAACGAACTACCGAACAGGCTCGTGAGGTTGTGATGGGTGACACGGATCCACACGCCGAGGTAGTCGGGGCCGACGGCTTGCAGGTTCTGGCGCACGGTCGGGCACCACGACAGGTCGAGGTCTCCGACGCCGCAGCCAAACTGCGAGGACACGATCGAAGTGAGCTGGGCCCCCGTGTACGCGTTGCACGTTGCGACCACGCTGTGGACCGAGGGCGACACGCACGTCGATGGCACCGACCCGTCGGCGGTCGTCGACTTGTAGATGACGACGGCGTCGACGTTGCCAAGACCCACGTCGTTGATCGCCGACTTGACCGCCTGCAAGATGTTGTAGTCGGCCTGGCTGTTCGTGGTCAGGTTGCTCCCGACCCGGACGCCGGCGCGCGTGGCGGTCTGCAGCGTCAGGCGGTCTTGCCACGCCAGACCGAACTCGACGATGCCGAACAGCAGCGTGATCAGGAGAACCAGCGAAAGCGCGAACTCGACGAGCACCGCGCCTCGCTCCGAGCGCCGGGGGGCTGTCATGCGAGCCTCGTCGGTTCCATGCGCACCACCGAGTCGGACTTGAAGTCGTAGCCCGAACCGAACAGTCCGGTGATGTTGTCGTGGCGGATCTGGACGTAGACGCCGAGGTAGTCGGGAGGCCCGTTGGCCCCGCCCAGGGCCGTTTTCCGGGTCGACGGGCACCACGCGATGTCGCGGTCGCCGGTGGTGCAGCCGAAGTTGGTCTCGGCGAGCGAGAAGTCGGCACCGGTATAGCGATTGCAGACGCCTGTCTGGCTGGCGGTAAGACACGCCGCCGGAACCGATGCGCTGTAACTCGACGCCTTATAGATAATGACGTACTTGACGCTGGCGGCCTTCGAGGCCTGCGAGGCCTTCTTTACGGCCTGGAGGATGTCGTAGTCGGCGTCGCCGTTGGTGCCCTCGCTGGCGCCGGCGCGGGCACCGACGAGGCTGGCGTTCTTGGCGGTAAGGCGATCGAGGAAGCCGTAGCCGTACTCGATGACGCCGAACAGCAGCAAGATGAACAACGGCGTGATAATCGCCGCTTCCACGAGCGCGGCGCCGCGGGCCCCGCGAGCGCGTCTCGTCCGATTCATACCGGTATCTATCGGCCCCCCGTACGCCGCACGTGAGTGAATCAGAAAGGAATCGGGACTTTCGGCGCTCCGCCGACTACGCCGGTCGGCGTAGTCGCTAGTTCGCGCGGGAACGTCCAAATAACGCGAACTGGGCGCGTCAGGTCTCGTCGTGCGAGACCTGACGCGCCCAGTTGCGCGTAAGGAGAGTTACTCGGAGGCTTCGGGTGCGGTCGACTCGCCTGCGGGCGGCGTCGTCGCCGCCAGGTCGGCCCACGCCGCCTGCGCCTCGGTCTCCGGCTCGAAGTTCGAATAGTCGGTGCCGATGTAGTTGCCGGCGTCGTCGTAGGCGTGCTCGCCGAAGTGCTCGCGGTACTCAGCCGCCACCTCGCCGCCTTCGGCCGCCTGCTTGATCGACAGGCTGATGCGGCGGCGCTGGAGGTCGATGTCGATGATCTTGACCCACAGCTCGTCGCCGGGCGTGACGACCTGATCGGGCAGGTCGACGTGGTGAATCGCCATCTCGGAGATGTGCACCAGGCCTTCGATGCCCTCGCCCACCTGGACGAAGCCGCCGAACGGGACGAGCTTCGTGACGCGGCCGTAGACGAGCTCGCCGACCTTGTGCGCCGACGCGAACTCCTGCCACGGATCCTGCTGCGTGGCCTTGAGCGAGAGGCTGATGCGCTCGCGGTCGAGGTCGACCTCGAGGACCTGCACGGTGATCTCGTCGCCCACCTGCACGACCGAGCCGGGATGGTCGACGTGCTTCCAGGACAGCTCGGACACGTGCACGAGGCCGTCCATGCCGCCGAGGTCGACGAAGGCGCCGAAGTTCACGACGCTCGACACCACACCGGTGCGGATCTCGCCCGGCTTGAGATTGAACAGGAACTCCTCGCGCTGTTCCTTCTGCGTCTCCTCGAGCCACGCCCGGCGCGACAGCACGACGTTGTTGCGGTTCTTGTCCAGCTCGATGATCTTGGCCTGGAGCGTCTTGCCGACGTAGGGCTGGAGGTCGCGCACGCGGCGCAACTCGACGAGGCTCGCCGGCAGGAAGCCACGCAGGCCGATGTCGAGGATGAGACCACCCTTGACGACCTCGATGACCGGACCTTCGACGACGCCGTCGGCTTCCTTGACCTTCTCGATGTCGCCCCACGCGCGCTCGTACTGGGCGCGCTTCTTGGACAGGACGAGGCGACCTTCCTTGTCTTCCTTTTGCAGCACGAGCGCCTCGACTTGCTGGCCGAGGCTCACGATCTCCGACGGGTTGACGTCGTGACGGATGGACAGCTCGCGGCTGGGGATCACACCCTCAGACTTGAAGCCGATGTCGAGGAGGACTTCGTCCTTGTCGACCTTGACGACGGTGCCGGTGACCAGGTCGCCGTCTTCGAATTCGACGATCGTGGCGTCCATTGCCGCCAGGAGGTCCTGGCCGCCGAGATCGTTCTCGACGATCTGTTTGGGGACGTAATCGTCGGTGAGGGTGGTATCAGACATAGGTAGGTAGCGGTGGCTTTCAGGACAGGCCGCGGGATCTCCAAATGCGGCCCCGAAAGCGTACTAGACGCCCGAAAGCCGGGCTACCTGTGTCCCGGACTAGGCGTAGAAGCGGCCGTCGGGGCGCTTGCCGCGGGCGGCGGTCATGGCAGCACCGGCGAGCACGAGCAGCACGCCGAGGGTGAGCTCGACGGTGGTCGCCAGCGAGTTCGGACCGGTGCGCACGATGCTGCTGCTCACCGCGGGGCCGACCGTCGGCTTGGTCGTCGTGCTCGTCGCCGCGGTGGTCGACGTGGTCGCCAGCGTGGTGCTGGTGGTGGTCGTCGTGGTGATCGTGCCGTCGTCGAAGGCGTACTCGACGTTGGGCTGGGAGTAGTTGTAGAAGGCGAGCCGGCCGGTCTGGAAGGCGCTTCCGGGTACGACGTCGAAGATCGTCGTGTCGGGGTTGCCGCCGGTGCCAAGGAGCACGATCTTGATCTGGCTCGCCGTGTAGGTCACCCGGAACGTGTAGGTGATGCCGAAGGCGTAGCCCTTGCCGGTGCCGTAGTCGGTGCCGAGCACGGCGCACGCACCGGCGACGGTCTGGTGGGTCCAGAAGCAGTTGATGTGGTCGGGCGTGTTGTTGTTGCTCATGTCGTGCTGGCTCTGCACGCGCATGAGGCTGAAGCCCTCGTGGCCGTCGGTCGTAGCGGCGCCGCCCTCCATCTCCTGCGCCTTCTTCCAGTCGAAGAGGTAGAAGTCGGTGGCGCACGACGTGGTGGTCTGGCAGCTCGCGTCGTTGATCGGCGCGGCGTAGCCGAGGGCGAAGCCGACGTAGTCGTCGTCGGCTTCGGTGTTGGGCGTGATGCTGACGTTGAACGTCCCGCCCACGTTCGCCGGGCTGACGAACATCGACGGCGACCCGTTGCTGTGCGGGAAGTCCGACGCCGGCGCGTTGACGTAGACGCTGTTGCCGGCCGGCTTCACCTGCCAGGCCGCCGCGCCACCTTGCAGGGTCCAACCGGCCAGCGGGTTGTTGACCGCCGTGGCCGCCGGTCCGAAGGCGGCGAGCCCCAACAGGGCGATGCCCGCCAGTACACAGATCACCGCTGCTCGCGAGCGCATCTTCCCCGCCATGGGGACAAAGGGTACTGCTAGGTGGGTTTTGTTGCGACGACCAGCCACTCCGGATGCGTGATATCCGGCGGGTTGGCGGCGTAGCCGCCGGGCGTCACCGCCCACAGATCGCGCACGTGCAGGCCGGCGGCGGCGCACAGGAGACGCAGCTCGCGGGGCGTGAACACGCTGGTGTGGAGTTCGGCGGCCAGCGGTTTGCCGGCGGCGTCGCGGACTTCGGTGATCTCGGTGTTGACGCCGCGGGCAGCGTCGAACGTGTCGCTTGTCTCGAGGTGCTGGAGCAGGAAGTACGCCGAAAACGCGCTGAAGGCGACGGCGCCGCCGCCCTTCGCCCCGCGAGCCATGCCGGCGAGCACCGCGCCGTCGTCGTCGCCCACGAGTCCGAAGCCGCCCTGGCACAGCGAGATGACGGCGTCGAACTGGGCGTCGAAGCCCAGGGCACGGGCGTCACCGCGCACGAAGGTGGCGCCGGGGGGCGCGTGCTCGTTGGCGAGGTCGACGAAGCGCTGCGAGATGTCGACGCCGACGACTTCGATCCCGCGGCGCGCCAGCGCGTGCGCGTGGCGCCCCGGCCCACAACCGACGTCGAGCACACGCGCCCCCGGCGCGAGGCCGAGTTGCTCGACGATGAAGTCGACCTCGTTGTCGGTGCCCTTGGTGAACGAGTAGCGCAGGTACGCCTCACTCATGTGCTCGGCCAGCGGCTCGAACCAGTGGTCACTCATGCGTGCAGCCAGTCGAGGGTGATCCCGAGGTGGTCGCGCACGTTGCGCGCCGCCACCGCTTCGAGGGCGCGGGGCCATTCGAGTTCGTACCGCTCGAAGAGGGCGCGGGCGCGCGTGATCGTTGCTTCAGCCAGCGCCAGCTCGTAGCGCAGCATGGCGTCGTAGTTGGCGGCGACGGGTGGGAGCGACGCGAACACGGTGCGCTGCTCGTCGGTCAGGTAGCGCTCGGGATGCCGAGCGTCGGTGGGGACGACCCCGGTCTCGGCCAGCAGCACGGTCATCAACAAGCCGAGCGTGTGGCCGAGTCCGGTCATGCCCCACACGAAGTCGCCGCGCTTGAGCAGGCGAATCCCCGGTCCCGCGAGCCCGCGCAGTCGCTCCTGCACCGCGTACGCGAGGGCGGGGCCGTAGCTGTCGAATCGGCGCCCGGACATGAACCCGACGGTGAAGCCCGGTGGCGGCGTCCAATCCGGCGCCGATTCGGCCCACACCGATAGGTCGAACGTCAGCCCGTCGTCGGTAACCGTGTTGATGATGAAGGGCGCAATCGTCCGGTCGGCCAGCACCGTGGGGGTGATCTTCGCCAGCCACTGCTCCCACTCGTCGAGAACCGCGCCGACATCTTCGTCACGCACGATCACTTTCAGATCAAGGTCGCTCCACGCGTCCGCGGTGCCGTCAGCAATCGACCCGCTCAGCTCGACACGAACAACCCGTGGATCCGCACCAAACACCTGAGTGGCGCGCGCGTAAAGGGACTCGTAACGAGCGTCGACCTTCGACCAGTCGGTCACTTCGCGTCGGCCCACGTCGCACCCCAGCCGACGTTGACCTCGAGCGGCACGTCGAGCTGGGCGGCGCCGCGCATCGCGTCGAGCGTCGCCGCCTCGGCCGCCTGTTCTTCGGCTTTGGGCACCTCGAGGATGATCTCGTCGTGCACCTGCAACACGATGCGCGACGCCAACCCGTCGGCTTCGAGCCGCTGGTCGAGCGCGACGAGCGCGACCTTGAAGATGTCGGCCGCCAACCCCTGGATGCCGGCGTTCATCGCCTGGCGCTCCCCCGCCTGCCGGATGCGGAAGTTGGGCGACGACAACTCGGGTATCGGACGGCGCCGGCCGAACAGCGTCTCGGTGTAGCCGCGGTCGCGCGCTTCCTTCACCGAGTTGTCCATGTACGCCTTCACCGCCGGGAATGCCTTGAAGTAGGCGTTGAGGATGACGGTCGCTTCCTCAACCGGGATGGCGAGGCGTTGCGCCAATCCGTAGGACTCCATGCCGTAGGCGAGGCCGTACGAAACCATCTTGGCCTTCGACCGTTGCGCCACCGTCACGTCTTTGGGGTCGACGCCGTAGATGCGCGCCGCGGTGGTGGCGTGAATGTCGTCACCGTTCTTGAACGCCGTCGTCAGGCCCGGGTCGCCCGACAGGTGGGCGATCACCCGCAACTCGATCTGGTTGTAGTCGGCGACGAGCAGGCGGCAGCCCTTGGGGGCGACGAAGGCGCGGCGGAACTGGCGGCCCTCGTCGCTGCGCACCGGGATGTTGTGCAGGTTCGGCGACTCGCTCGAGAGGCGGCCGGTGCGCGCGACGGTCTGGTTGAACGACGCGTGGATGCGCCCGTCCTCCGCGATCTCGGCCGCGAGGGTTTCGCCGTAGGTGTTGCGCAGCTTCTCGACCTCACGCCAGCGCAGCAGCTTCGGAATGATCGGGTGCTGGTCGACGAGTTTCTCGAGCGACTGGGCGTCGGTGGAGAAACCCGTCTTGGTGCGCTTCGAGGGCACGAGGCCGAGCTTGTCGAAGAGCACTTCGCGCAGCTGCGGCGTGGAGTTGACCTTGAACGGGCCACCGGCGAGTTCGTGGATCTCGGCTTCGAGTTCGCCGACTTCCTTCGTCAACGACACCGACAAGTCGTGCAGCCACTCGCGGTCCACGGCGATGCCGGCGACTTCCATCCGCGCCAGCACCCGCACCAGCGGTCGCTCGATCTCGTCGTACAGCTTGGAGAGGCCACGCGCTTCGAGCGCGACTGACAACGGCTCGATGAGTCGAGCGAGCGCGACGGCGCGCTTGCCCTGCACGTCGCTCTCGGTCGGCGTGGAGTCGTCGAGCAGCAGTTGGCCCTGCTGTGACGCCGCCGCCGCCGCGTCGAGGGTGAGGCCGAGATAGCGCACCGCCAGCTCGTTGAGGTCGTAGGCCGACTGCGCCGGGTCGATCAGGTACGCGGCGATCTCGACGTCGAGAGCGAGGCCGCGCAGGTCGACGCCCAGCGGCATGAGCGAGCGCAGCAGCGTCTTGGCGTCGGCCGCGGTGACGGTGCCCGCAGCGCCGTTCATGAGCTCGTTGAGTGCGGCCACCACCGCGGCGTCGGCGAGCAGTTCGCCGGGTACCCACGTGGCGGCGTCGCTGGCGTCGGGCGCGGCGAGGGCGAGGCCCCGCAGCGGGCTGCGACCGGCGCGGCCCTCCCACGCCCCGACGACGGCGACGCCGTTGGTGAAGGCCCGCACCTCGTCGGCGCCGGTGGCGGTGGTGACGGTGACGGTGAACGAACTCGTGACCGTCGGCGCCGCCGGTGCGCCCGCGGCCGCCGCGCCACCGCGGCCGTCGGCACCAAAGGCTTCGATCAGCCGCTCGATCGGGCCGCGGAACTCGAGGAAGGCGAACAGGTCGCGCACCTCCTGCTCGTCCCAGCCGCCCCACTGCACGGCGTCGGGGTCGAGCGCGGGCAGCTCGACGTCGCGGATGAGCGGGATCACCTCGGCGTTGGCCCGCACCGAGTCCTCGTGCGCCGCCAGGTTCTCGCGCAGCTTCGGTGTGAGCTTGTCGAGGTTGGCGAAGATGCCGTCGAGCCCGCCGTACTCGTTGATGAGCTTGGCCGCGGTCTTCTCGCCGACGCCCGGCACGCCCGGCAGGTTGTCCGACGGGTCACCGCGCAACGCGGCGTACTGCGGGTACAGCTCGGGCGTCACGCCGGTGCGCTCCTTGATGCCCGCCTCGTCGTAGAGCGCGTAGTCCGACACGCCGCGCTTGTTGTAGAGCACGCGGATGTAGGGATCCTCGACGAGCTGGTACGAGTCGCGGTCGCCGGTGACGATGATCACCTCGTCGCCGCGATCGCGCGCTTGGGTGGCCAGGGTGGCGATCACGTCGTCGGCTTCGAACCCCGCGATCTCGACGATCGGCACGCGCAGGCTTTCGAGCACCTGGCGTACCAGACCCATCTGTTGCTTGAGGATGTCGGGGGCCGCCTCGCGGCCGGCCTTGTAGTCCTGCACCATGCCGTGACGGAACGTCGGCTCGGGCCGATCGAAGGCGACGATCACGCCGTCGGGGCGCTGCTCCTTGACCACATAGGTGAGCATCTGGGTGAAGCCGAGCACCGCGTTGGTAACCTGCCCCGCCGCGGTCGCCAGGTCGGTCGGCAGCGCGAAGAACGCCCTGTACGCGAGCGAATTGCCGTCGACCAACATGAGGCGCGCCATCGGTCCCAAATTACGCTGCGAGTGTCATGCTCGTAGACGCCACCGACCATCTCCTCGCCGCTGAGCTCGCCACCGGCGCCGGCCGCATCCTCCTCGACCTGCGGCAACGCCTCGCCGAGGGCGACTCCCCCGCCGAGGTGAAGGACGCGGGCGACGCCGCGTCGCACCTGTGGCTGACGGGTCAACTGGCGCAGCGCCGCCCCAACGACGCCGTGCTGTCCGAGGAGGCGGCCGCCGATCCCGACCGGGTCAACGCCGAGCGGCTGTGGATCATCGACCCGCTCGATGGCACCCGCGAGTTCGGCGAAGCCGGTCGCACCGACTGGGCGGTGCACGTGGCGCTCGTCGTCGGCGGCGAGGCGGTCGCCGGGGCCGTGGCGCTGCCCGGCATGGATTTGACGCTGCACACCGCCGAGCCGCCCGTCGTACCCGACAACGGCGGGCGCGCCCCGATCGTCGTCGTGAGCCGGACACGTCCGCCCGCCGCCGCCCAGGCGGTGGCCGATGCCCTCGGCGGTGAGTTGCTGGCCATGGGTTCCGCCGGTGCCAAGGCGATGGCCGTCGTGCGCGGCGAGGCCGACGTGTACGTGCACACCGGCGGGCAGTACGAGTGGGACTCGGCCGCGCCCGTCGCCGTCGCGCTGGCGGCGGGCCTGCACTGTTCGCGCGTCGACGGCTCGCCCCTGCAATACGGACGCGAGTCGACCTGGCTGCCCGACCTGCTCATCGTGCGCCCCGAGTTGGCGGAAGCCACGCTCAAGGCCGTCGCCGCCTACGGGTAGCCTGGCTGCGTGTCCGACGGCTTTCACCCGCCGATCGAGGAGTACCTCGAAGCGATCTGCGAACTCGAGGAAGAAGGCATTCCGGTCATCCAGGCGCGCCTGGCCGAACGCCTCGAGCACACCGCGGCGTCGGTGTCGGAGATGATCCATCGCCTGCGCGACGAGGGCTTCATCACCATCAGCGGCCGCAGCATCGCGTTGACGGCGTCGGGCCGCGAGCGCGCCGAGAGCGTCGTGCGCAAGCACCGGCTCGCCGAACGACTGCTCACCGACATCATCGGCCTGCCGTGGTCGCGCAGCCACCTCGAAGCGTGCCGCTGGGAACACGTCATCTCCGACGAAGTCGAAGAACGCCTCGTCGTGCTGCTCGGCGATCCCACCACGTGCCCGCACGGCAACCCGATCCCCGGCACCAAGCCGAACGGGGCCGCCCAGCGGCCGCTGTCGACGTGCGACGTCGGCACCACGGCGCGTTTGACGCGAGTGACCGAGCGCATCGAGATCGACAGCGAGGCACTCGCCTACCTCGACGCCGCCAACCTGCGGCCCGGTGCGGATGCCACCATCACGGCGCGGGCGCCCGACGGGACGCTCACCATCGAAGTCGAAGGCGCGCCGGTGTCGTTGGGCGCGGCGCTGACGTCGCAGATCTACGTCTCTGCCGACTGACCCCCGCCTGGCGCCCTACGTGGGCATGTACGCCAGCGACGCGCGCACCGACGGCCTGTGCATCGTCGAGGGGCGGCTGAGCATCGAGGTGTTGCTCGACTCGCCCTACGAGCCCGTGTCGTTGCTCGTGGCGGAACGACTGGCGCAGGACCCGCTCGTGGCCGTCTTCCCCGGAGACGTGATCGTCGCGTCGCAAGCGGTCATCGACGACACCGTCGGCTTCAACATGCATCGCGGCATGGCCGCGTGCGCCCGCCGGGGCGAGCCGCGCACGATCGACGACGTCACCCGCGAGGCGCGCACGCTGCTGGTCGTCGAGTGCGTCAACGATCCGGAGAACCTCGGCGCGCTGTTCCGCAACGCGGCGGCGTTCGGCGTCGACGGCGTCATCCTCGACCCGACGACGTGCGACGCGTTGAGCCGCCGCGTCATCCGCGTCTCGATGGGCCACGCGCTGCGCGTGCCCTTCGCCCGCGGACCGATCCCGCCGCTCGACGGCTTCACCACGGTCGCCCTCACGCCCGACGCCGATGTCGACGTCGCCGACGTGCGCGCCTCCCGCGTCGCGCTGTTCGTCGGCAACGAAGGCAACGGGTTGTCCGACGCGTTGCTGCACGCCGCCGACGTGCGCGCTGCCATACCGATGGCCAAGGGCGTCGACTCGCTCAACGTCGCGACGGCGGCGGCCGTCGCCCTGGCGCTACTCCGCCGGCGGGACTAGCGCGCCGTCGAGGATGTCCTGGGCGACGTCGCGCTTCTTGCGCCGCGTCTGCATGGCCGTCTTCTGGATGAAGTTCCAGGCGTCCATCTCGCGCAGGCCGAAGTCGTCCATCAGCTTGCCCTTGGCGCGGTCGGTGATCTTGCGCGTCTCGAGCTGCTCTTCGAGGCTCGACACTTCGTCTTCGATGGCGCGCATCTCGCGGTGACGACCGAGCGCCACTTCGATGGCCGGAATGAGTTCGCTGCGCTGGAAGGGCTTGACGACGTAGGCCAGCGCGCCGGCGTCGCGCGCCTCCTCGATCAGGTTGCGCTGGCTGTAGGCCGTGAGCACGAGCACCGCCGCGAGACGCTCGCCGGTGATCTCGCGCGCGGCCGATAGACCGTCGAGCCCCGGCATACGCACGTCGAGGATGGCGAGGTCGGGCTTGAGCTCCCGGACAAGCTGAACGGCTTCGTCGCCGCGCCCCGTTTCGCCCACGACTTCGTACCCCTCTTCTTCGAGGGTTTCCTTGAGATCGAGGCGGATGATGGCTTCGTCTTCGGCGACAACCACGCGAATGGGCAACCGGGCTCCTTGATTCGTTAGAGCCGCGAGAGCAGCTCGTCTTGAGATCGTTGCAAATCGGCGATGTGCTTTGCGAGTTCGTTCCGGCTGCGGTCCATCGCGTCGACGTGTTTCTGGGCCTCGCGGTACTCCTTTTCGGCCCCCGGCGTCTCGGCCACGAGGGCGCGAATGCGGAGGTCGTCGGCGGTTTCGGCGAAGTGGGCGCGCTGTTCCTCGATGACGGTGAGCTCCTCGCGCGCCTTGCGCAAGCGCCTGGTGACGTCGGAAAGACGACGCTCGACGAGTGACCGCGACATGGCCGGACAAGTCTACGGTGGCCCGATGCGGTGGTTTCTCCTCGTAACAGTCGCGGCGCTGGGCGTGCTGGCGCTGCCGGCGTGCCACCGCGGCGCGTCCACCTGCGACACCGCCGTGGCCGAACCGATCGACCCGCTGTCGTCGCAGCACCTCCTGCCCGGCGCGCCCGAGCCGGTGTACAACACCAACCCGCCGACCTCGGGCGCGCATCGTCCGAGCCCGCTGCCGGACGCGGTCCTCACCACGCCGCTCGACAAGCCGGTGCAGGTCGCCGCGCTCGAAGGCGGCCAGGTGCTCATCCAGTACGGCGCCATCTCGTCGTCGCAGCGCGCGTCGCTGCGGTCGCTGGCACGCCAGTACGACCACGTGACGGTGGCGCCCGGACGTGACCTGCCGTCGAAGGTGGTCGCCACTGCGTGGCTCTACATGCAACGCTGCGACGGCGTCGACACCCACGCGCTGCAAGACTTCGTCATCCTGCACGGCGCCAAGCACAAGAACGACTGACGGCCCGGCTTTTCCGGCTCAACCGAGAGCGCCTGTCGGAGTAACGTCGCAACGCACTCAGCCCGAGTGACGGAACTAGGCAGACGTCAATGGCTCAAACCCATTGGTCCGTAAGGGCGTGCGGGTTCGATCCCCGCCTCGGGCACCAGATTTTGCCTCTAGGCAGACGAACACACGTTCGATAGGGTCGGAAACATGACCAAGTCGTTCGAAACGGTGCAGGAAGCATTTCGCCTCCATGACGAGGGTCTCAACGTTTCGCAGATCTCTGGCGTATTGGGCGTCAGCCGGATGGCGATCCGCAGCTGGTTTGTGCAACCTCTCGACGCCTTCGCGACGCGCGCAGCGCATGCGCCCCACGACGCCGACCAGTGTCAACTCGTGCGCGGAGCGCCGCCAGCGGAATATGTGTACCTCCTCGGGCAATACCTTGGAGACGGCTACATCCACCCCATCGGACCCCGCGGGGTCTTCAAGCTTCGGATCGCCACCGCGGACGCGTATCCCGGCATTAGGCAGCGGTGCGTCGAATCGATCCAATCGGTGCTGCCAGGCAAGAAGGTTGGTTTCGTTCAATCGATCGGGTGTGGCGAGGTCATCGTTCATTCGAAGCATCTTCCGTGCCTGTTCCCGCAATACGGACCGGGCAGAAAACATGAACGGGTGATCGAACTAACGAGCTGGCAACGAGAATTGGTCGAGGCGCACCCACGTGAATTTGTCGCTGCCCTGATCCACAGCGATGGCTGCCGAGCGATCAACAACGTCGTCGTTCGAGGGAAGCGCTACTCATATCCGCGCTACTTCTTCAACAACGTGTCGACCGACATCCTCATGCTGTGTGCCTGGGGTTTCGACCTGCTCGGGGTCGAGTGGCGGCAGAACAACTGGAACTGCCTGTCGGTGGCCAAGCGTGATTCAGTCGCCATGCTCGACACGTTCATCGGTCCGAAGTCCTAGGCGTCGCCGAGCGGCGTATTGTGCGCGGCGTGGCCAAGGACAAGAACAAGGACGCTGAGCCGAAGCAGAAGTCGAAGCTCCGCACGCTGTTCAAGTGGGTGCGGCGCATCTCGATGGTCGCGGCCATCGCCGGCGCCGTGCGCAAAGTGATGACGGATCAGAACGAGGCGAACAAACCGCCGGCGGTATGAAGCGACTGATTCTGGCGGCGACGCTGTTCGCCGCGGCGGGGCTGTTCACGTTCGCCGCGCCCGCGCGGGCGGCGAACGCCGACGTGCACGCGGCCGGCAAGACGTTCAACGACGGCGGCGGCTGCTCGACGAGTCCGGGTGAGGACACGAGCATCCACGCCGGTGACTCCGTCACGTGGCACAACTGCGACACGGTGAACCACACCGTCACGTCCGACGACGGCACGAGCTTCGACGAGGTGCTCGACGCCAACGGCTCCGACCTCATCATCACCTTCAACACACCGGGCGTGTACCCGTACCACTGCAAGATCCACGGCCCGCAGATGAAGGGCACGATCACCGTGACGGCGGGTCCCGCCACGACCACGACAGCGTCGACCACGACCACGACCGTTCCGGCGACGACGACCACCAAGCAGCCGACGACGACCACCACGACCGTCGCCACCACGACCACCACCGACAACCTCGGCGGCTTTTTCGACGGGTCGACGACGTCTTCGGAACCGACGACAACCGTCTTCACCACGGAGACGACGCGGGCGCTCGGTCAGGGCGGCGACAGCGGCACCAGTGCCGGGCTGGTGGCGGCGCTCATCGTCGGCCTCGGCGCGGTCGGCACCGCAGTCGCGCTCATCATCCGCCGCATCCGTGGCGGCGTCCCGCCGAGCTAGCCGACCAGGGCCGCCGAATACTCAACTCGTTGGGTTTTGCTGCCGATAGGGATGCGTGGAGTCCGCGCCGGTAGACGAACTTCGAACGGTCGCGCCCCTCCGCCGCGCCCGCTGGTGGACAGGAATGGCTGCAGGCACGCTCGTGCTGGCTGGGCTCGTCGCCGTAACGATCGTCGGTGCGGCGAACCCCGCCACCCACGTCGCCAGCCGCCACCCAAAGCACCGGACGCCGGCGGCTCTCGACACGCCCTCGACCGACGCCCCGGACTCGGGCGGTCCCGTCACGACGGACCTACCCACCACGACGACGGGGGTCGAGCACACGACGACCACCGCGCGGGTGACGACGACCGACTCCGTCGACGACCCGTCGCAGACCGACCTACTGGACGACGGGCCACCGATCACGCCCGACCCGAAGATCGTCCAGTACGCGCTGGCCCGCAAGAACAGCTACCCGCAGCACATCGTGGCCGGGCCCGACGGCGCGCTCTGGTTCACCGAATCGAACACGAACGCAATCGGGCGCATCACCACGACGGGTGACATCAAGGAATTCCAACTCACCGCGCCGTTCCAGACTCCCGTCGACATCGTCGTGGGGCCGGACAACGCGCTGTGGTTCACCGACGCCAACGGCACATCGGTCGGCCGCATCACTACCGACGGCCACGTGACGGCGTATCCCACCGGATGGGAGAGCTATTCGCCGATGGTGGTCGGACCCGATGGCGCGCTGTGGTTCAGCACCAGTGCGTCAGTGGCAAATCCGAGTACCGCCTCGCACGTCATCCGGCTCACTCCGGCAGGCAACGTCACCGCGTTCGCGGTCGGTGACTACGCGATCCACGATCTTGTCGTCGGCGCCGACGGCAACATCTGGGGCACCGAAACGACGGGCGGGCTCTGGCGCATTACGCCCGCGGGCGTAGCCACACGCTTCCTCGCCGACCGCGGTTTCACCGTCTCGTCCGGGATCGCCAAGGGCCCTGACGGTCGCCTGTGGTTTGGCTACGGCGTGCCCGGCGGGAGCCAGGAACTCGGCTACCTCACACCTACCGGTGACTTCGGCCACGTCGCCCTGCCGGCGAACGTCGGCGTCTGGCAGATGGTGTTCAGCCCGAACGGTGACCTGTGGTTCACCACCGAGGACACCAAGATCGTCCGCATGACGCCGGCCGGCGACTTCACCACCTACGACGTCGAGCGGCCGTGCGGCATCACCATCGGTCCCGACGGCAACATCTGGTTCACGAACGACCTCGGATACTCGATCGGGCGAATCGGCATCGCCGACGCCTAGGAACCGAGCGCCTTCAGCAGGTTCGCCGGCGTGTCCTTCGGCGAGACCTTGTACCAGGCCTCCGCGATCTTGCCCTTCTCGTCGACCAGGAAGGCCGACCGCAGGATGCCCATGTACTTGCGGCCATACATCGACTTCTCGGTCCACACGTCGTAGGCCTCGGCGACGGCGTGGTCCTCGTCGGCGAGCAGCGGGAACCCGAGGCCGTACTTCTCGTCGAACTTGAGCTGCTTGGCCGGCTTGTCGGGTGAAATGCCGACCACGGCGGTGTCGCCGATCTTCGGCAGGATGTCGCGCATGCCGCACGACTGCTGCGTGCAACCGGGTGTGTCGGCCTTCGGATAGAAGTACACGAGCACCTTGCGGCCCTTGAATTGCGAGAGCTTCACCGTGTTGCCGTGCTGGTCGGTCAACGAAATGGCGGGCGCTTTGTCACCGGGCTTCAGAGGCATGCTCCGAACGTAGTCGCAGTACTTTGTCGCTCGTCCCCGGGCGCGGCGGATACAAGGAGGTCCAGTGTTCAGGAAGTCACACCGTGCACTCGCGGTTGCGATCGGTGCCGGTCTCATGCTGGGCACGCCCGCAGCGATCCTCCTTGGTACGCCGGACGCCGCCGAAGCCGCGTCGATTTTTCCCGGCTTCCCCGACATTCCCGGCGCGCCGATGCTCGTCGGCAACGGCGCCAACGGCACCGCCGACCACCCCAACGGCGGCAACGGCGGCCTCCTGTTCGGCAACGGCGGCAACGGCTATAGCCCCACCGGCGACGGCGAGAACGGTGGCAATGGCGGCAGCGCCGGGCTCTTCGGCAACGGCGGGAACGGCGGAAACGGATCGGATGGGACGACAGGCGTCGGCGGCAACGGCGGCTACGGCGGCAACGGCGGGCTCCTCGTCGGCAACGGCGGAGCGGGCGGCCACGGCGGAAACGGCGCTCCCGGGCACACCGGCGTCAACGCGACGACCGGCAACACCGCCGGCACGGGAGTGGACGGCAACGGCATCAATGGCGTCGGCCTCCAGAACGGCGGTCCTGGCGCCAGCGGGACGGGAATCGGCGGCGACGGCGGCAACGGTGGCCCATCCGGCGGGAACGGCGGTCCGGGCGGCGCCGGCGCCGGCTCGGCCGAGGTGAGCGGAGCCCATGGCGGCAACGGTGGCAACGCGTTGTTCGGCGGCGGCAACGGGGGCAACGGCGGCAACGGCGGGAGCTACTCGGGCGAGCCCGGAGCCGGGAGCGGTGGCAACGGCGGTCAAGGCGGCAACGGCGCGGCGGGGGCGACCGGCGGTGCCGGGTTCGCGGGAGGCAATGGCGGCCGTGGCGGCTCGGCCCGGCTCGGCACAGGCGGTGCGGGCGGGGCCGGCGGCAACGGCGGCAACGCCGGCAACGGCGCAGCGGGTGGCAACGGCGGCGCGGGAGGCCTCGGCGGTATCGACAGCACGCAGGCGGGCAACCACGGCGCCGGCGGCAACGGCGGCAACGCCGGCAACGGCGGCGCGGGAGGCAAGGGCGGCGCCGGAGGCAACGGCGGCGCGCCCGGCGTTGGTCTCCTCGGGTCTGGGCTCGCGGGCGCCGCCGGTCACGGCGGTGCCGGTGGTGCCGGTGGCGCACCGGGCATTGCCGGCCCGGGCGGTGTCGGCCCCATCAGCGGCTCGAGTGGCGCTCCGGGAACCGTTGGCGGCACAGGCGCACCGGGCGCCAACGGCCAGCCGGGCTAGCACCAGACCAAGTCGCGCCGGGCGCCCTCGAAGTCGGGGTGCGCGACCCTGAACCCGCCTCGACCAGACGGTGCGGCACGCCGCGGCGGCCGATCAACGCCAGCGCCGGATCCCCGTGCGCGCCCTCAGCGGGACCCGTGTCGCTTGTCGCTATGAGCGCGGCACTTTTCGCCTGGCCCGCCGGGTAGCACCGCGGTATCCGGAGTGATTGGCCTACGACGGCGGCGCGAAGAACTCCAACGCGATGTTGTCAGGATCGCGGAACGACAGGCCCGACCCGTAGGGCGCGTCGACGATGCCGCCGTTGGCAATGCCGAGTTCACCGAGCTTTGCTTCCCACGCCTCGAGCTCGCCGCGATTGGCACAACCGAAGGCGACGTGGTCGAGGCCGGGGCGCAACTCGTCGAAGGCTTCCGAACTCGACGGCGACTGGTGCTGATGGATGCCGAACAGCGTGCCACCGAGGAGCCACACGACGTGATGGAACGGCCCGGTGTCCTCGTCGAGCACCGGCGGGGCGCCGAAGAGCGCCTGATACCACGGACGACTCTTGCTCAAGTCGTTCACGGTGACCGCAACGTGGGCAACTGCCGGGAACTCAGCCATGGCAACTCCTTGGTTGGTCGTGTGCTGCATGCCTAGCGCAGCCGGACGGCGGTCGCTAGCGAACGGGCACCGAACAGAACTGCGGCGCGTCGATGGCGCTCACGGGCCGGAAGCCCGAACACAGCAGGTCGATGCGGGTAATGCGGCCGCCGGACTCGTCGACGTAGGCCGTCTGCTCGATCTCGTGCACGCCAGGCTCCGCCATGACCGGGTGCGCGCTGAAGCGGAAGCGCCACGTCACCCGGTTGCGCCCGGCGGTGGTGCCGGCGCCGCGGCCGAGCACTTCGAAGCCCGGGCCGGTCGCGAACCACTTCGTGAACCAGCCGAGAATGTCGTCGGGGCCCGCCGCCTCGATGGTGCGCGACGGGAGCAGGCCCCGCATCTCGACGTGGTCGGCGAGCAGGGCGCGCACGGCGTCGAAGTCACGGTCACACAGGGCGTCACGGAAGGCGATGGCCGACGAACTCATAGAACCGAACGTACGGATCGGCGCCGCCGGCGACATGAGGCATTCACCCCAGGGACGGACCGATTTCCCGCAAGTACCTACGACGCGTAGCTTTTCTCCATGCAGGCAACCGACCTGGAGCGGGGGGCGTTCTCGGACTCGGGACCTTGGGTGGTCCCGGACGAGGCCATGGCGTGGCAACACGGCATCGGCGAACTACGGGCGAGAACCGCCGCACAAGTGCCCGACCTCGTGCGCCGGCGCAAGGTGCCGCCCGTGGCCCGGGCGCTCGTCACCGGCTGGCACCTCGGCGGCGCACTGCTCGGCTGGAAGCTGATCGACCAGCGCCGCACGCCCGACACGGCCCGCGCCGGGCTGTCGCGGCGGCTGCGGGTGTCGTTCTCGAAGCTCGGCCCGACCTACATCAAGCTCGGCCAGATCCTCTCGTCGGGCGAGGGGATCTTCCCCGAGGAGTTGGTGAAGGAGTTCATCCTCCTGCGTGACCGCGTGCCCGCTGAGGGTTTCGACACCGTGCGCCGCGTCGTGGAAGCCGAACTCGGCAAGCCGCTCGAAGCGGTGTTCGTCGACTTCTCGCGCGAGCCGCTGGCCGCGGCGTCGATCGCGCAGGTGCACACCGCGCGGTTGAAGACGGGCGAAGACGTCGTGGTCAAAGTCCAGCGCCCCACGGTGAGCGACCTGGTGCGCAAGGACCTCGCCGCGATGTCGTGGATCTCGCCCGTGCTCATCGGCCGCATCCCGATCGCGGCGCTGGCCAATCCCCCGGCGCTGGTCGACCTGTTCGCCGAAACCATCGCCGAGGAACTCGACTTCCGCCTCGAAGCCCAGAACATGCTCGACGTGGCGCGCGTGCTCGCGGCCACCGGGCAGCGCTCGATGGTCGTGCCCCGGCCCCACCCCGTGCTCGTCACCAAGCGCATGCTGGTGATGGAGCGCCTCGACGGCTTCAGCTTCGACGACGTCGAGGGCATGAAGGCGGCGGGCGTCGACACCGAAGCCGTCGTGCGCGCCGGCATGGTCAGCTTCCTCGAAGGCGCCATGCTCTACGGCGTCTTCCACGGCGACCTCCACGGCGGCAACCTGCTCGTGCAGCGCGACGGGCGCGTCGCCCTGCTCGACTACGGCATCACCGGCCGCCTCGACGAGAAGCGGCGCCTGGCGTTCCTGCGCATGATCGTCGGCGCCACCATGAACGACCTCAACGGCCAGCTGAGCGCGCTCATCGATCTCGGCGCGCTGCCCGAAGGCACCGACATCCCCGAGCTGATCAAGGACCTCGGCCTCGACCGCCCGCCGATCGACCCGCTGGCGATGACGCCTGACCAGCTGCTCGAAGAGATGCGCGACGTCGTGAAGAAGCTGCTCGGCTACGGCGCCCGGTTCCCGAAGGAACTGATGCTGTTCATCAAGGACATGCTGTTCCTCGACGGCGCGTTGGCGACGCTCGCACCCGACGTCGACATCTTCGGCGAGATCACCCATGTCGCCGAGCACATGGCGACGCGCCACGGCGAAGAGATCGCCCGCCAGATCGGCATGGAGCCCGGAGCGGCCTTCGAGATCGACCTCGAAGGCGTCAAGGCGAGCTTCGGCGTGGGCGAAGGCGTGCAGTCGATCACCCACCGCGAACTGCAGGAGCGTCGTCAGCTGATGCAGAAGCGCATGCAGGCGCACCAGCAAGAGCAGAAGCGCAAGAAGAAGTGACGCCGCACTGCGACTTATGCGAGGCCGCTCGCATGACGCAGTGGCACTACGAAGACGACGTGTGCTGGATCGCCGACTGCGAAGTCTGCGACGTACCCATGGTCGTGTGGCGCCAGCACGGCACCGAACCACCCGAGGACCACGTCGAGCACATGTTGCGCGAACTCACGCGCGTGGCCAACGGCCTCTACGAGGAATGGTCGATCGACCGCAACATGCGCCAGATCCCCGACCACTTCCACGCGCACGCCCGCGACAAGGACTGGTACTTCAGGCGTTTTCGGTTGCGTTGACCGGGTCCCACGCCGCCAGGTCGGTCAGGCGCGGGTCATTCGAGAACACCTCGGGGATGGGCATCTTCACGCCGATGCGCTTCTGGAGCTTCTCGACTTCGAGCTGCTGATTCCACAGCACGAGCGTGACCACGAGACCGCTCTCGCCGGCGCGGGCGGTGCGGCCCGAGCGGTGGAGGTAGGTCTTGTGGTCTTCGGGCGGGTCGTAGTGGATGACGACGTCGATGCCGTCGACGTGGATGCCGCGCGCGGCGACGTCGGTGGCGACGAGCACCGGCAGCTTGCCTTCGGAGAACTCCGACAGGGCGCGCTCGCGCGCGTTCTGGCGCAGGTCGCCGTGCAGCGGCGACGCCTTGACGCCGACCTGCTTGAGGTCGGCCACGAGGCGGTCGGCGCCGCGCTTGGTGCGGGTGAAGATGAGCGTGCGGTAGGCGTTCTTGCTGATCGTGGCGGCGACGCGGGCCTTGTCCATCTCGTGCACGAACAAGAAGCGGTGCGTCATCTCGTCGACGGTGACGGTCTTGCTCTCCACGGTGTGCACCACCGGGTCCTTCATGTACGCCTTCATGAGGTGGTCGACGTCGTTGTCGAGCGTCGCCGAGAACAGGAACGTCTGGTGGTCGTGCGTCATGCGACGCAGGAACCACTCGACCTGGGGCAGGAAGCCCATGTCGGCCATGCGGTCGGCCTCGTCGAGCACGATCGTCCCCACGTCGGTCACGTGGATCTCGCCGCGGTTGCCGAGGTCGATGAGCCGACCGGGCGTGGCGATGACGACGTCGACGGTCTTGCGGAAGGCGCGGATGTCGGCGTCGAGGTCGGTGCCGCCGTACACCGCGCGCAGCGTGAGGCCGACCGACTCCGCCAGCGGCGTAAGCACGTCGGCCACCTGCACCGCGAGCTCGCGCGTCGGCACGAGCACAAGGGCGCGGGGGTAACCGGGTCGCGATCCGGGGGCGGTGCGCTGCAACAGCGGCAGACCGAAGGCCAGCGTCTTGCCCGAACCGGTCTTGGCCTGACCGCACACGTCGCGGCCGGCGAGGGCATCGGCGATGGTCAACCCCTGGATGGCAAAGGGCTTGATCACGCCCGACTGCGACAGCGCGTCGACCAGTGCCTCGTCCACGCCGAGGCTGGCGAACGTCACGTCACTCATTTGAACTCCTCATCAAGCGCCGCCCGCATGGCGGCAACCGCGTCAGCCACGGCGTCTGGTCCCCGGCCGTCGAGCAACATCCTCATCAGCGCCGAGGCGACCACCGCGCCGTCGGAATGCTTTGACGCTTCGACGGCGTGCTCAGGAGTCGAAACACCGAAACCGATGAGCACCGGGGTGTCGGTCACCGCTTTGAGACGCGCTCCGAGCTGCGCGGCCGACGCCGCCAGCGTACCGCGCTCGCCCGTCGTCCCCATAAGCGACACCGCGTAGACGAAACCCCGCGACCGCGCCGCGATCTGCACGAGGCGATCGTCGGGCGTGATCGGCGCCGCCAGCAGCGTGGTGGCGACGCCGTGTCGCGCGGCGGTGGCCTCCCACTCGACGGACTCTTCGAGCGGCAGGTCCGGCAGGATCGCACCGGTGATGCCGGCCTCGACGAGCGACGACGCGAAGCGTTCGTGGCCGGCGTGGAAGCACAGGTTGTAATAGGTCATGGCGATCAGCGGGACGCCGACGTCGACGCCGCGCAGCGAGTCGAGGATCTTCGGTGGCGTCGCTCCTCCGTCGAGCGCCGCCTGCGACGCCTCCTGGATCGTGGGGCCGTCCATCACCGGGTCGGAGAACGGGATGCCGATCTCGATGGCGTCGGCGCCGGCCGCGGCCATGGCGAGCACGCACTCGACCCAATCCGGACCGCCCAGGCCGCCCGTCATGTAGGGCACGAGCAGTTTCTGCCCGGCGTCGCGCTTGGCCCGCAGGGTCGCTTCCACGTTCACGGCGCCAGAATCCCCATCACGGTTTCGGCGTCCTTGTCGCCGCGGCCCGACAGCGTGATCAACACCGTCGTGTTGGGCGCCAGTTCGCCGCGGCGGGCCGCCCCGATCACCCACGCCACCGCGTGCGCCGACTCGAGCGCCGGAATGATCCCTTCAGTGCGCGCCAGCAGCTGGAGCGCGGCGAGGACCTCGTCGTCGTTGGCGGCGACGTAGGTAGCACGCCCGATCGAGGCCAGGAACGCGTGCTCGGGACCGACGCCGGGATAGTCGAGCCCGGCGCTGATCGAATGCGCTTCGGCGATCTGGCCGTACTCGTCCTGGAGCAGCATCGACTCGCTGCCGTGCACGACGCCCGGCACGCCGCGACCGATCGCCGCGCCACCCGCCGGCTCCACGCCCACGAGGCGCGCCTCGGTGTCGACGAAGCCCGCGAACGTCCCCGCGGCGTTCGAGCCACCACCGACGCAGGCGACGACGACGTCAGGATCGGCGTCGAGGATGGCGTGGGCCTGCGGGCGCGCTTCGTCGCCGACAATGCGCTGGAACTCGCGCACCATCCACGGGTACGGATGCGGGCCCATGACCGAGCCGAGGCAGTAGTGACTCGACTCGACGTTGGCCACCCAGTCGCGCATTGCTTCGTTGATGGCGTCTTTGAGCGTGCGGCTGCCCGAACCAACCGGTCGCACCTCAGCGCCGAGCAGTTGCATGCGGAACACGTTGAGCGCCTGGCGCTCGACGTCGACCTCGCCCATGTACACGACGCACTCGAGGCCGAACAGCGCGGCGGCGGTCGCGCTGGCCACGCCGTGCTGGCCGGCGCCCGTCTCGGCGACCATGCGCGTCTTGCCCATGCGCCGCGTCAGCAGCGCCTGGCCGACGACGTTGTTGATCTTGTGGCTGCCGGTGTGCGCCAGGTCCTCGCGCTTGAGCAGCACGCGCACGCCGAGTTCGGCCGACAGCCGCTTGCATTCGGTGACGGGCGTCGGGCGCCCGCCGTAGTCGCGCAGCAGCGTGCGGTACTCGTCGACGAAGACCGGATCGGCCCACGCCTCGCGGAACGCCGCTTCGAGTTCGAGGCAGGCCGGCATCAGCGACTCGGGGACGTAGCGCCCGCCGAACTGGCCGAAGCGGCCGCCGCTGGTCGGCTCGCGCATCAGGTTGGGGGTGGGCTCACTCATCGGCATCCTCGTGCGCCCAGTCGTAGAGCGAGTCACCATCGCCGGGCGCGAAACGATCGAAGGCGCGGCGGGCGTTGGCCACGAACGAGCGGACCTTGCGCGGGTCCTTGCGGCCGGGCGACGCCTCGACGCCGCCGGAAACGTCGACACCCCACGGCCTCGTGGCTTCGATGGCCGCGGCGACGTTGTCGGCATCGAGGCCACCGGCCACGATCAGCCGGCTCTTGTCGGGCACGCCTTCGGCGAGGCGCCAGTCGAAGACCTGACCCGATCCCGGAGACGGGGCGTCGAGCAGGATCGCCGACGCGCGGTAGCCCGCGGCGTCGGCCACGCCGCGGTTGCCGGCGACGAAGGCCTTGATCACGAACGGGATGCGCTCGCCCACCCACCACGTGTCCTCACGCGATTCGTGACCGTGCAGCTGCGCGCCGCGCAGCCCGGCGCGGTGCACGGTCTCGACGACCTTCTCCGGCGTCTCGTCGCGGAACACGCCGACGCTCAACACGTCGTTGGGCAGCCGCTTCACGATGTCGGCGGCGGTGGTCACCGTCACCTGCCTTTTCGACGGCGCGAACACGAAGCCGATGGCGTCGGCGCCCATGGCGACGGCCAGCAGCGCGTCGTCTTCGTTGGTGATGCCGCAGATCTTCACGAACACCGAAGGCTCCGCACCGTCTCGGCCGGGTCACCGGCGGTCACCACGGTCTGGCCGACGAGCACGGCGTCGTAGCCGGCGTCACGCAGCCGCCGGGCGTCGTTGGCGTCGCGCACACCGGACTCGGCGACGCGCACCACGTCGGACGGGATGGACGCCGCCATGCGCACGGCGCGCTCGTGGTCGACCTCGAAGGTCTTGAGGTCGCGCTGGTTGACGCCCACGATGCGGGCGTCGGCGGCGAGCGCCCGCGCCAATTCGTCGTCGTCGTGCACTTCGACGAGCACGTCGAGCCCGAGGCCGACGGCGTCGGCGTGCAGGCCGCCGAGTTCGGCGTCGTCGAGGGCAGCGACGATCAGCAGCACCGCGTCGGCGCCCATGGCGCGGGCGGCGCGCACGTCGGCGGCACACACGGTGAAGTCCTTGCGCAACACCGGCACGTCGACGGCGGCGCGCGCCACCTGGAGGTCGTCGCTGCTGCCGCCGAAATAGTCGGCGTCGGTGAGCACGGACAGCGCGGCCGCGCCGCCGTCGGCGTACGCCTTGGCCATCAGCGCGGGGTCGAGTGCGGGATTGAGGTCGCCCATCGACGGGGAGCGCCGCTTGATCTCCGCGATCACGGCCAGATCGTCGCGCCGCAACGCCGCCGCGAACCCGCGCGGCGCGGGCGCCGCCGCGAGCGCCGCGTCGCTCACGACCGGCTCGGGGTAGCCCCGGTGCGCGGCCACGATGGAGTCGAGATACGTGGCCATCGGAGAAATCGTAGAGGCCGCTATTGGCTCGAACCGACTTCTGAGGTCGAGGTCGTCGTGTTCTGCTCCGGTTCGGCGCAGTTGTTCACCGTGAGCGGCACCGTCTGGTTGCCGACGGTGACCGCCAGCGTTTGGCGTCCGGCGACGCGGCAGCGCAGCGACCATTGCGCCTCGCCGTTGAAGTCGGTCACCGTTGGGTTGGTCGACAGGATGCGCCAGCCACCGCTGGCCAGCAGTTGCACCTCGACGTTGGTCTGCGGCGTGGCCCGCACGACGCCCTGCGCGTCGACTTCTTTCACCGTGACGAGGGCGACCAGGTTGGCCGGCTGGCCGACCACCGGCGGGTCGGGAGCGATCGACGCGTCGACGTTGAGACCGCCGACGGTACGGACGCGCAGGTCGACGACCTTCGACTCCGTGGCGCCGACGAACATGGCCGTCCACGTCGTCTGCGCCAGGTCGGGCGTGCGCCACGCCCGGGCGCGGTAGTGGCCGCCCAGGATCTGGGGCACGCTCCACGTGCCGTCGTCCGCGGTCAGCACGGTGGTGCTCGCCTGGGCGCCGTTCGCAATGCGGTCGACCTCGACGGTGGCGCCGGCGACGGGGCCCTCGTCGCCCGTGACCGTGCCCGACACCGTCGCCTGCCCGGGCCCGAGCGCGATGGTCGTAGGCGCCGCGTGCCCGGTGACGCCCTTGAGCGGCACGTTGGAGTAGTCGAACTCGGTCGTCGTGGTCGGCGCCGGTGTGAAGTCGGGCACCTTCGGCAGCGCGCCCGGACCGCTCGAGCACGCCGCGGCCAGCAGTCCGAGACCTATGACGGCCAGCGCCTTACGCACCGACCACCTCAAGGCGCACACGCTCGCCGCCGACGACCGCGTCGCCGATGGTCGTGCCGCGTTTGACGTAGCCGAGCGCCGATCCGCCGGCGGAACTGGTGACCGTCCCGGCGTTGACGCCGTCGACTTCGATCGGCGTCCCCGCCGGGACGTCGGCGGGGACACGCACGAGCCGGCGCGGCGGTTCGGCGACGCGACTGTCCATGCGCGCCACCAACTCCTGGCCGGTGTAGCAGCCCTTGGTGAACGACACGGCGCGATCGGTCCAACCCGTCTCGGCCGGCACCGCACGCTCGTCGAACTCGGGCGCCCCGGGCCGACCGTCCGCAATACGCGCCGCGTCGTCGCTGCTGCCGGGCTCGAGCGTGATCGTCGCCTTGGTACGCAGCAGGAACTTGCGCAGCCGCGCCTCGACGGCCGCACCGAGGCCGGCGTCGACTTCAAGCGCGAACGCATCGCCGTCGCGGCGCAGGTGCGCCAAGGCGACGATGTGGCCCGTCGGCTCGAGGACGAAGGTCCACTCGGCCCCGCCGTCGACGTCTTGGCTCAGTTGGCCCTGCAGGAAGGTGGCGGCGTCGGGTCCCTCGACGCGCACGACGTCACCCACGACGCGGTTCCATCTTCCGCTGCGCCGTCATGCGCCGCGCCGCCGGCACGGCCGCCAGCAGCGCCGCAGCTTTGTTGGCGCATTCGAGGTCTTCGGACGCGGCGTCGCTGTCGACCACGATGCCGGCGCCTGCCTGTACGTACGCGGTGCCGTTGGGGTCGACGAACATGGTGCGGATGGCGATAGCGGTGTCGAGCTGTCCCGTGAAGTCGATATACCCGACGACGCCGGCGTAGGGACCGCGCCGCGTCGACTCGAGTTCGTCGATGATCTGCATGGCGCGCACCTTGGGCGCGCCCGACACGGTGCCCGCCGGCAGCGTCGCCCGCAGCACGTCGATTGGACCGAGACCGGCGCGCAGGTCGGCCGACACCTGCGACGTCAGGTGCATCACGTGGCTGTAGCGCTCGAGCGTGAGCAGTTCGTCGACGCGCTCGGTGCCGAACACGCCGACGCGCCCGACGTCGTTGCGCGCCAGGTCGACCAGCATGATGTGCTCGGCGCGCTCCTTCGGGTCCTCCTGCAACTCCGCCGCCATGCGCCGCTCGTCGGCTTCGGTGCGGCCGCGCCGACGGGTGCCGGCGATCGGCCGGCTGATAACGCGCCCGTCGAGGAGCTGCACCATCGGTTCGGGCGAACTGCCGACCACGGTCACCTCGGGATGGCGGATGAAGTACATGTACGGCGACGGGTTGACCTGGCGCAGCGAGCGGTACATGTCGAAGGGGTCGGCGTCGAGTTGCAGGTCGAAGCGCTGCGACAACACCACCTGGAAGATGTCGCCGGCGAGGATGTACTCGCGGGCGACGGCCACCATGTCGGCGAAGCGCTCCTTGCTCACCGTGCGCGTGACCTCGGGCAGCGTCTCGGTTTCGAGCGGCGGGTCGAAGACGGGCTCGTCGAGCGCCTTGGCGCCGTCGGCCAGCATGCGCTCGACCTTGGCCACGGCTTCGTCGTACAGCGCGTCGAGATCGGCCCCGGGCGTGACGAAGGCGTTGGCCAGCAGCACGACGCGCTGGCGCCAGTGGTCGAACGCGGCGACCGAACCGATGATCGACATGACGGCGTCGGGCAGATGACGGTCGTCGGCCGGGGCGTCGGGCAGGCGCTCGACCTCGCGCACGACCTCGTAGCCGAGGTAGCCGACGACGCCGCCGTGCAGCGGCGGCAGGTCGTCGAGCTGCGGCGACTCGTACTTGGCCACGATGGCCTCGATGGCGGCGAGGATGCCGCGGTCGAGCGGGACGCCGTCGGGAAGCTCACCGCTGACCTCGATCGTCCCGTTGCGCGCCACCAGCGTGGCGCGCGCGTCGCGGCCGAGGAAGCTCCAGCGCCCCCAGCGCTCGCGGTCGACCGACTCGAACAGGAACCCGGCGTCGTCGCCCACGAGGCGGGCGAACCCGGCGACCGGCGTGATCTGGTCGGCGAGCACCTCTCGCCAAACGGGGACGACGGAGTGACGCGCCGCCAGCGCGTGGAACTCGTCCCTAGTCGGTTGCACTGTCTTCGTCAGAGCTCGCAAAGTTGCGGAAGAAGCACGAGTAGTTGCCGGTGTGGCACGCGCCGTTACCTTCCTGCTCGACGCTGAACAGCAGCGTGTCGCCGTCGCAGTCGTAGCTCGCGGCGCGGACGTACTGGCGGTCGCCCGACGTCTCGCCCTTGCACCAGTACTCCTGCCGGCTGCGGCTCCAGAACCACGTGCGGCCGGTCTCGAGCGTCTTGCGCAGCGACGCGTCGTTCATCCACGCCAGCATCAGCACCTGGCCCGTCCCGTGCTCCTGCACGATCGCCGGCACGAGGCCGTCGGCGTTGAAGGTGACATTGGCCAGGTCGGCCTCGGTGAAGGGGATCGGCGTCGCCTCGGGCATCGGGGAATCTTTCTATAGGTAAAGGCCGGTCGCACCGTCATAACGGTCGGCGGCGACGGCGTGGATGTCGCGCTCGCGCAGCAGGAGGTAGTCCTCGCCCTGCACTTCGACTTCGTAGCGGTCCTCGGGACTGAACAGCACCTGGTCGCCCGCCTTGATGGTGCGCACGTGCGGGCCCACGGCGACGACCTCGGCCCAGACCAACCGCTTCGACACCTGCGCGGTCGCGGGGATCAGGATGCCGGCGCGGCTGCGCCGCTCCCCCTCGGCCACCGGGATCTGCACGAGCACGCGATCAGCGAGCATCGTGATCGCTTGCTTGTCTGCCACAGCGAAATCTTACGAGGGTCGGACGACAACCCCTGCTTCGGCCATCGCCCGCTTGGCCTCGCGCACGGTGATTTCGCCGAAGTGGAAGATGCTGGCGGCCAACACGGCGTCGGCGCCGCCCTCGAGGGCGCCCTCGACGAGGTGGCCGACGTTGCCCACGCCGCCGCTGGCCACGACGGGGATGTCGACGGCGTCGACCACGGCGCGGGTGAGGGAGAGGTCAAAGCCGTCGCGGGTGCCGTCGCGATCCATGCTCGTGAGCAGGATCTCACCGGCGCCGTTCTTGGCGACCTGCTCGGCCCAGGCGATGGCGTCGATATCGGTGGGCGTGCGCCCGCCGTGGGTGAAAACTTCGAAGCCGCCGGCGCGCGCCCGGGCGTCGATGGCCACGACGACGCACTGCGCCCCGAACTCCTCGGCGATTTCGGTGACGAGTTCGGGACGGTTGACCGCCGCGGTGTTGACGCCGACCTTGTCGGCGCCGGCGCGCAGCAGCTTGCGGGCGTCGTCGACCGAACGCACACCGCCGCCGACGGTGAGGGGGATGAACACCTGCTCGGCGGTGCGGGCCACGACGTCGACCATCGTGGCGCGGTCATCCGACGATGCCGTGATGTCGAGAAACGTGACCTCATCGGCGCCTTCGGCGTCGTAGCGCGCCGCCAACTCGACCGGGTCACCGGCGTCGCGCAGACCCACGAAGTTCACGCCCTTGACGACGCGGCCGGCGTCGACGTCGAGGCACGGGATGACGCGCACTACCCGCACGCCGCCACCGCCTCGGCCACGCTGAAGTTGTTCTCGTACACGGCGCGCCCGGTGATGACGCCGGCGACGCCGCGCCCGTTGACGTCGAGGGTGCGCAGGGCGCGGATGTCGTCGAGCGTCGCCACACCTCCCGACGCGATCACCGGGACGCGGGTGAGCAGCAGCACCCGCTCGAGGCCGGCGAGGTCAGGGCCGGTGAGCTTGCCGTCGGTCGCGATGTTGGTGACGACGAACGCGGCCACGTCGACATCGGCGTAGTCGGCGATCACGTCGTCAACGGTGCGGTCGCTCTCCTCCTGCCAGCCGCGCACGGCGATGCGCCCCTCGCGGTGGTCGAGGCCGATGGCGACGCGCCCGGGATAGGCGCGCACCAGTGCCTTGGCGGCGTCGGGGTCGCTGATGGCGAGCGAGCCGAGGACGATGCGCTTCACGCCCGCCTTGAGTGACGTGTCGTCGGTCTGGCCGCCGCCAGCCTGCACCGGGACGTCGACGGCCGCCGCGATGGCCTTGATCGTGTCCGCGTTGACCGGCCCGTCGCCCTTGGCGGCGTCGAGGTCGACGACGTGGATCCACGGCGCGCCCTGCGACGCGAAGTGCTTGGCCAGCGCGACCGGCTCGCCGGGATAGTGCGTCTCCTGGTCGAAGTCGCCTTCGGTCAGGCGCACCACGCGACCGCCGCGCAAGTCGATAGCGGGATACAGGTCCACTACAGCGACTCCGCGAACGCCCGCAGCAGCGCCAAGCCGGCGGTGCTCGACTTCTCGGGGTGGAACTGGGCGGCCCACACGGCTCCGTGCTCGACGGCGGCGACCACCTCACCCCCGTAGTCGCACACACCCACGACGGCGTCGCTCATGGGCGCGGCGAACGAGTGCACGAAGTACACCCACGGATCCGGACCGAGCGCGTCCATGAGCGCCGAGCTGGTGTTGCGGCCCGCGGGAGCCACGACCTTGTTCCACTGCATCTGCGGATGCTTCACGCCGGCGGGCAAGCGCGACAGCGTGCCGGGAAGCACGCCGAGGCCGCCGACTTCGGGCGACTCCTCCGACGCGTCGTAGAGCAACTGCAGGCCCACGCAGACGGCGAACAGCGGCGTGCCGTTGTCGACCGCGTCGAGGGCGACACGATCGAGCCCGCTGGCCCGCAGCGCGTGCATGCACGCGCCGAACGCGCCGACGCCTGGCAGCACGACTCCCGCCGCTCCGGCGGCCGCATCGGGCGTCGTCACCAACTCGGCGTTGGCGCCCACGTGACGCAGCGCGTTGTTGACCGAGCCGAGGTTGCCGATGCCGTAGTCGAGCACCGCGATGCGCGGCGTCACAGCGTGCCCTTGGTCGACGGCACCCCCGTGCCCTCGACGCGCCACGCGTCGCGCAGGGCGCGGGCGACGGCCTTGAAGCTGGCCTCGATGATGTGGTGGGTGTTCTTGCCGCTGCGGGTGCGGATGTGCAGCGTCACCATCGCGGCCATGGCGAAGGCGCGCCAGAACTCTTCGGCGAGTTGCGGGTCGAAGCCGGGGTTGCCGATGAGGTTGCGGTCCTCGAAGGCGAAGTCGACTTCGTAGACGAGGAACGGCCGGCCCGACAGGTCGAGGGCGACTTCGATCAGCGCTTCGTCGAGGGGCACGAGATTCGACGCGAACCGGCGCACACCCGCCTTGTCACCCAGCGCTTCCTTCACCGCTTCGCCGAGCGCGATGCCGACGTCTTCGACGGTGTGGTGGGCGTCGATCTCGAGGTCGCCGACGCACTCGATGGCCAGGTTCATGCCGCTGTGCTTGCCGAGCTGGCTCAGCATGTGGTCGAAGAACGGCAGGCCGGTGGTGACGTTCGTCTCGCCGGTGCCGTCGATGTCGACGGACAGCGCGATCTTGGTCTCTTTGGTTTCGCGTGTGCGCGTAGCGACACGACTCATGGGATCAACGCCTTTCCGAGCGCATCGAGGAAGCGACCGTTTTCCTGCGGGGTGCCGACTGTGACGCGCAGGCAGCCGGCGAGACCGGGCCACGTCGAGCAGTCGCGCACGAGCACGGATTCGTCGACGAGGCGCTCCCACACGTCGCCGCCGTCGACGGCGCGCGGACGGAAGAGGATGAAGTTCGCCTCCGACGGCCACACGTCAACCTCCAGCTGCGCCAACCCGTCGAGGATGCGGCCGCGCTCTTCGACGATCGAGGCCACGCGCGCCTGCATCTCGCCGTGGAACCGGAACGCCAGCACGCCGGCGGCCTGCTTGATCATGTCGAGGTGGTACGGCAGCACGACGGCGTCGAGGGCGGCAACGACGTTCGCCGGCGCGATGGCGTAGCCGAGGCGCAGCCCGGCCATCGCCCACGTCTTGGAGAAGGTGCGGACGACGACGACCTGGCCGTCGTCGTGCACGCGGTCGACGGCGGACCAGGACGAGAACTGACCGTAGGCCTCGTCGACCACCACGAGCCCGTGCGAGGCCTTGACCGCCGCGTCGAGCACCTCGGGTGACTCGACCAGGCCCGTCGGGTTGTTGGGCGAGCACAGGAACGTGATCGTGGGATCGGCGTCGCGCACGGCGGCGCCGACGGCGTCGGGGCTCAGGGTGTAGTCGTCATTGCGCGCCGCTTCGGTAACAGGCGTGCCGGTGATGTGGGCGATGTGGCTGTGCAGCGCGTACGTCGGCTCGAACACGAGCACGCTGCGGTCGCGACCGCCGAAGGCGAGCAGCAGGCACTGCAACACCTCGTTGGAACCGTTGGCGGCGAACACGTTCTCGCGCGGCACGCCGTGGAACTCGGCGATGGCGGCGCGCAGCTCCGCCGCGGCGCGGTCGGGATAGCGATGGAACGGCGCGTCGAGCACGAACTGCGCCAGCGCTTCGGCGAAGGCGCGGGGCGGCGCCTCGGGCGACTCGTTGGTGTTGAGCCGCACCTCCACGTCGACCTGCTTCGAGTGGTAGCCCTGCATCCGGCTCAGCTCCGCGCGGACCTGCGCCGTCTTCTTGGGCAACGTCATCGGTTGCTCCGCATGCGTACAGACAGCGCGTGGGCGGCGAGGCCCTCGGCTTCGGCCAGCGCGGCCACGTGCGGTGCCACCCGGTTCAGGGCCGCCTCGTCGAGCGCCACGACGTGGATGGCGCGGATGAAGTCGTCGACGCGCAGCGCCGAGGCAAAGCGCGCCGATCCGTACGTGGGCAGCACGTGGCTCGGCCCGGCGATGTAGTCGCCGACCGACGCCGGCGCGAAGGCCCCACAGAACACCGCGCCGGCGTGCTTGACCATCGGCAGCAGCGACTCGGGGTCGGCCGACATCAGCTGCAAGTGCTCGGGCGCCACCGCGTTGGCCACTTCGATCGCCGCCTCCGGTCCGTCGACCAGCGCCAGGTAGCAGTTGGTGGCGAGGTTGGCCTCGATCACCTCGCGGCGCGGGGCGTCGGCCACCAGCCCCGCCATGGCCGACTGAATGGCGGCGGCGGCGTCCTCCGACCACGTGATGAGCCACGCCAACCCGTCGGGGCCGTGCTCGATCTGCACGATCAAGTCGATGGCGGCGAGATCGGGCGGCGTCGTCTCGTCGGCCACCACGACGACCTCGGACGGACCGGGGAACGACGACGGCACCCCGACGAGGCCACTGGAGGCCACCTGCCGCTTGGCTTCGCTGACGTAGATGTTGCCCGGGCCGACGATCACGTCGACGGGCCGGATCGACTCGGTGCCGTAGGCCAGCGCCCCGATCGCCTGCGCGCCGCCGACGGCGTAGACCTCGTCGACGTTCGCCAGCGCGGCCGCGGCGAGGATGCCTTCGGCCACCTTGCCGTCGGGGCCCGGTGCGGTGCACAGCACGACCTCGCCCACGCCGGCGACGCGCGCCGGCAGCGCCGTCATCAACACCGTCGAGATGAGCGGGGCGAGCGCGCTCGGCACGTACACGCCGACGCGCTCGACGGGACGGAACAGCTCGCGCAGCACGATGCCGTCGGACTCGTGGCGCGTGTCTTCGCGCAACTGGCTGCGGTGGTAGCTCACGATGTTCGCCCGCGCCGCCTCGAGCGCCTCGCGCAGCAGCGGCACGATCGACGCCAGCGCCGCTTGAAGCTCGCTGTCGGGGACACGCAGCTCCTCGAGCTCGACGTGGTCGAACTCCTTGGTGAAGCGGCGTACGGCGGCGTCGCCTTCGTCGCGCACGGCTGCGAGGATCGACGCCACCGTCTCCGACGGCGGCTCGGTGGCCGCCCGGGGTCGAGGCAGTCGGGTGCGCAACCCGTCGAGGGACGCGCCGCGCAGGTCGATACGAGACAACATGAGAGCCAACAGTCTACGGGCGGACCGGGCCGATCCACGAAGGCAATAGATTCGCCCGGTGGCCGACGCCGAACTCTCCTCGATCACCTCCACGCTCGCCGACTTGGCCCGACGCATCGAGTCGCTCGCCGCGGCCCACGAGAAGGACGGGCGCTCCGACGTGGCCGTCGACCTCTACGAAGTCGAACGCTCGCTCAACGCCGGCGTGCGCCGCCTGACGAAGTTGGTAAACAGCCGTCAGTGATCGGAGGACGCAACGGGCGGCGGCGGGGATGGGGTCCCCGCCGCACCGTGAGCGGAGCCCTCGGGCGGAGCGAACCGAAGGGACAGCCGTCAGGGTTTCGAGCGGAACGCTCGAAAGGCTGACGGGCAAAAATCGTTCAGCGGGCAGATCTCGCACCGCGGGCGGTTGGCGATGCAGATGGCGCGGCCGTGCAGGATCATCCGCAGCGAGAAGTCACCCCAGTCCCCCGGCGGCAGCATGGCGCCGAGCGCGTGCTCGACCTTGACCGGGTCGGTCTCCTCCGTCAGCCCGAGCAGGCGCGAGATGCGCCCGACGTGGGTGTCGACGGGGAGTCCCGGCAACCGGAACGCCACCGAGCGCACGACGTTGGCCGTCTTGCGGCCCACGCCCGGCAGCGCTGTCAGCTCTTCGTGGGTCGTCGGCACCTCGCCGTTGTGGCGCTCGACGAGTGCCGCCGCCATACCGGCGAGGCTCTTCGCCTTGTTGCGGAAGAGCCCCAGGTTCTGCACCAGCGGTTCGATGTCGGCGGGCGACGCCGCCGCCATCGACTCGGCGTCGGGGTAGACGGCGAACAACCCGGGCGTGACCTTGTTCACCATCTCGTCGGTGGACTGCGCGGAAAGGATCGTGGCCACGAGCAACTGAAACGGGTTGTCGTGCACGAGTGCGCACAGGGCGTCGGGATACGCCTCCTTGAGGCGCTCGTTGGTGAGGCGGGCGCGCCCCTTGGGCGTGCGCGGCTTGGCCACTAGACGGTGGCGCCGACGGCGTGACCGATGCCAAAGGCGATCGCCGCGCTGATCGACGCCAGGATGAGTTGGCGCGCCGCGACCTTCGCGGGCGAGCGCCCGGTGAAGCGCCCGAGCACCCAGCCGACGGCCACCGCCGCACCGGCGGCCAGCACCATCGAGGCGACCACGCGCGCCGTGGTGGCGCCGGTGCCGAAGAGCCACGGCAGCAGCGGCACGATCGCACCGAGCGTGAAGGACACGAACGAGGCGACGGCGGCGCGCACCGGCGAGCCGAGCTTGTCAGGGTCGACGCCCAGTTCCTCGCGGGCGTGCACGGCGAGGGCCTGGTCGGTGTCGGCCATCAGCGCCGTTGCGACTTCTTCGGCGGTCTCGGCCTTGACGCCTCGCGACTCGTAGAGCCGCACCAGCTCCGCCTTCTCCTTGCCGGTGTTGTGCACGATCTCGTGGCGCTCGAGGCGCAGCTCGCGCTGGGCGAGTTCGACCTGGGCGCTCACCGACAGGTACTCCCCCACCGCCATCGAGCACGCCCCGGCGATGAGGCCGGCGAGGCCGGCGAGGCGCACCACCGAAACATGCCCGGCACCCCCGGCGACGCCGAGGATCAGCGAGGCGTTCGAGACGAGTCCGTCGCTCACGCCGAAGACCGCGGCCCGCGCCGAGCCGCCGGTGATGTCGCGGTGGTGGTGTTCGGGCGTCATCGCCATGCCCTGAACTCTGCCAGAGTCGTAGCTGTCCAAATGACACGACACGACCTTTCCCTCGACGACCTGGCCTCCTTGCCCGCGCTGGCGAGCGAGCCGGCCTACCGCGCCCGCCAGGTGTGGGACGGCCTCTACAGCCAGCTGGCCGACGTCGGCGAACTCACGACGCTGCCCAAGTCGCTGCGCGCCGCGCTGGTCGACGAACCGGCGCTGCGACCCGCGCTGCGCGAGACGATGCGCCAGGAGGCCGACAAGGCCACGACGGTCAAGTGGCTGTTCGGCCTCGACGACGGCAACGCCGTCGAAACCGTCCTCATGCACTATCCGGGACGCTCGACGGTGTGCGTGTCGTCACAGGCCGGCTGCGCCATGGCGTGCGGCTTCTGCGCGACGGGCCAGGGCGGCTTTCGCCGCCATCTCACCACGGGCGAGATCGTCGAGCAGGTGGTGCGCGCCGCTCGCGAGGCGAAGGCGACGCAGCGGCGCCTGTCCAATGTCGTGTTCATGGGGATGGGCGAGCCGCTGGCCAACTACGACGCCACGTGGCGGGCCGTCGACCGCATCCACGGCGACCTCGGTCTCTCGGCGCGCCACATCACGATCTCGACCGTCGGCGTCGTGCCCGGCATCCACCGCCTGGCGCGCGAGGAGCTACCGGTCGGCCTGGCGGTGTCGCTGCACGCGGCCAACGACACGCTGCGCAACGAACTCGTGCCGATCAACCGTCGCTACCCGCTGGCGTCGTTGCTCGCCGCCTGCCGCGCCTACATCGGCAACCGCAACCGCCGCCTCAGTTTCGAGTGGGCGTGCATCGCCGGGGTGAACGACCGGCCGTCCGACGTCGACGAGCTCGCCGAGATCGCGGTGCCCCTCGGCGCCCACGTCAACCTCATCCCGCTCAACCCGACACCGGGCTACCTGGTCATGGGCTCGACGCGCGCCGCGGTGCGCGGGTTCGCCGATGCGTTGGTCGAACGCGGCGTGAATGCGACGGTGCGCCACACGCGTGGACAGTCGATCGACGCCGCATGCGGCCAGCTGGCCAGCCGCGCCTGAGATACTGACGCCCGTGCAAACACGCCGGTGGGTCAACCAGAGCCAGCCCCAGACGCTCGTCATCGCCACGTTCCTGCTCTACGCCGGGGCGGTGTTCATCCTGCTCGGCCAGAACACCGGCGTCGGCGCCGCCTTGCAGTCACAGCAAGCCGAGAACCTCGGCCGCTTGTTCGTCGCGGTGGGCGGCGCCGTCGGCGCCTACTTCATCGCGCAGGAGAAGAAACTCGGGTGGTTTCTCGGCATCGCCGTCGCCGCGCTGCCAATCGTGGCGAAGCTCGCCTTTTGCGTGCGCTACCACCAAAGCCCGCTCAGCCTCGACCTCGTGGAGTGGATCTTCGAGATCGCCCTCCTCGCGCTGATCGTGCATCCCCAGTCGCGCAACTACGTGCGCCTCTGGTTCAAGTAAGGCGCAGGCCTCCCTCAGTAGGCGCGGGCTCGCATGGTGGCGAGGGCGTCGCCCAAGGCCGGCCCGAGGGTGTCGCGGTAGGTCCCGGAGTGGCACTCGTCGCCGGCATCCGATGCGCCCGTCAGGCGCGTCGCCAGCCACGTCGGCCGACCGGCGCGTTTAGCGACGGAGCGCAGCGGCTGGGTCCGCACGGCATCAAGGCGCACCTGGGTCCCGTTGCCGCGCAGCTTCACCACTCGCCAGCCCGCCGAGCCCCGCTGTCCGGACTCCAACAGATGACCGGTACCCGTCGGGACCAGCGAACGGGCTGCGTCGGTCGCCGTCGCCACGTCGAGCGAGACCACGTCGAGGCGTGCGTCCACCGTGTACGTGCAACCGCGCGTGCCCTCACGGAAGCGCAGATGGGTCGCCGTGGCCGCGGTGACGTCCCAGCGCGCCGGGAACTCCAGGGTGACCGACGCCGTAACCGGCCGGGCGAGGCCGTCGACGTGGACCGACGCGTGGAGGTGGTGCGGGCGCGTCCCGGCGACCGACGGCGAGGCCGACCCGCCGCAGCCGGCGAGCAGACCGGCAGCGACGACGAGTGCCGTCGCCCACGTCCGACGCCGCGCCGTCGACACGACCTAGCGGAACTGCTTGGCGATCCCGGCGAACAACTCGATCGTCTCGGTTGACGGATAGTCGCTCGTCCACGGGAAGAAGCCGGTGCAGCCGAGGTCGACGTACTGCTTGACCTTCTCGGCCACTTCGTCGGGCGTGCCGACGAGTGCACCGGCGCGCCACTCGTCGAAGGGCTGACCCCACAGGGACTTGGAACCGAGGGCGCGCAGCTCGTCTTCGGACTCGCGGATCATCACTTCACCCGAGATCGTCTTTTCGATCTCGTCGTAATCGCGCCCGACGTCCTTGCAGTGGTTCTTGAGGATCTCGCACTTGGCGGCGAACTGTTCGGGCGTGCCGCCGAAGTTCGACCGGTCGGCGAGACGGGCCACGACGCGCAATGTCAGCTGCTCGCCGCCGCCACCGATCAGGATGCGCGGCCGCGGCGACTGCAGCGGCTTCGGGTCACAGTGCGCCCGTTCCAGCTTGTAGTACTTGCCGTCGTAGGACGTTTCTTGCTCCGTCCACATCGACCGCACGATCTCGACGCACTCCTTGAGCATCCCGATGCGGTCCTTCGGCGCTTTGAACTCGAAGCCGTAGCCCTTGTACTCGTTCTCGTACCAGCCGGCCCCGATGCCCCAGTCAAGGCGGCCCCCGCTGATCACGTCGACGGTGCTCGTGATCTTCGCCAGCACCGACGGCTCGCGGTAGCTATTGCACCCGACCATCTGGCCGAGCCGAATCTTCGACGTGCGCTGACTGATCGCCGCCATCGTCGTCCAGCACTCGAACACGGCCTCGTGCGCCGGCCGCGGCACGTTGTGGAAGTGGTCGTAGACCCAGAGCGAGTCGAAGCCGAGTTCTTCGGCCTTGACCGCGATCTCGACGGCCTTGTTCCACTTGGCCTCGGCGCCCTCGAGCTCGGCGAGTTCCATCTTCCAGCCCTGCGGCATGAACACGCCAAACGTGATGGGAAAGGTCATGCGGCTGATCCTGCCATGGCAGAACGTGAGCGGGCGACGGGTTACGCCGGCGGGTAGCGGCGGATCTCGTGGGCGACGGACGTCACGATCGAGCCGTCGCTGAGGGCGACAATGGCGCTGCGGCATTTCACGTCGGGCAGGGCGGCGCGCCGCTTGAGACTTCCGCCGGCGTCGACGTGGACGCGGAACACGTCGCCCTGACCGCCGCGGCATACGAGGAGGTCGTCGCCGAGGACCACCAGACCGCTGGGCTTCGAGCCGCGGAACAACTCGGCACCGCGCCGCCGGCGCGCCGCGGCGCCGTCGCGTCCGTGGGCCACGAGGGCGCGGCCGTGGAGCGGCGGTTGGTCGGCCACGAAGAGTCGGTTGTGCGCGTCGATGTCGAAGGCGAACGGGCTCACCCACCCGTCGCTCACGACCGTCGATCCCCCGCCGCCGCCGACCTCGATCAGCTGGCTATGGAACGAGATGACGAGGTGGCCACCGTCGTCGAAGGCGATGTGACCGTCGTGATGCAGTGAGTTCGTGAGCGGCCCGGTCCAGACGACGCCGCGCTCGAGCGTGGCGACCACGAGGTGCCGGTCGGGTTGCACGTAGGCCACGAACAGCGCGTGGCCCCGCACCGCCAAACCGACCAAACCGTTCGTTCCGGCTGAGCGCACGACGACGTGGCCGATGCGCTCGGGCTCGCCGGGATGCACGGCGTCGACGCGGTAGATGTCGCCGGTGTCGACGACGCCGTAGTACAGCGTGGTGCCGTCGACGGCCATCGCCTCGACGCCGGACGCCACCGCGACCCGCTGTGGCGCCGCGAACGCGAGTGGGTGGTCATTGGTGCCGCGGCTGCACCCGGTGGCGACCAGGAGGAACACGACGGCGAGGCACCGAGTCCGCAAACCACCGAACTTACTCGCCGGTAATTGACACGAAGTTGGGACTTTCGACCCTATTGCCAACGGCTTGCCAAAACCGATTGAGAACTCGCATGCCCTTCTCGGACCTTGCTCCGGTTCGTGCGCCGCAGGCGGCGTCGGCGCTGCGCCGTTACGCCTGGCGCTGGTACCTCCTGTTCGCCGCGGTCGTAAGCGTCTGCTATTTCGCCGTCCCGCGTGATCCTGCCAAGCTCATTTTCTGGCCGCTCATCGGCTGGTCGGCGGTGGCGGCGATCGCGCTGGGGATACGGCTGCACAAGCCGGCGTCGCGGGCCGCGTGGTATTTCCTTCTCGCCGGTACAGCGTTGTTCATCCTCGGCGACAACATGTACACGTTCCGGGCACAGATCCAGCAGAAGTCGATGGACATGTTCCCGTCCTACGTCGACGTCGTGTATCTCCTCATGTACCCGACGATGATCGTCGGCCTCGCGCTGATGATCCGGTCGCGCACCAAGCGCGAGCGTACGGCGGTCATCGACGCCGCCATCATCACCAGTGCCATCGGGCTGCTGGCGTGGGTGATCTTGATCTCGCCCTATCTGTCCGGCGACATGACCGTACTGGCCCGCCTCACCTCGATCGCCTACCCGTCGGCGGACGTCGCGCTGCTCGCCGTCGGTGTGCGCCTCGCAGTCGGTGGCGGCACGCGCTCCAAGGCGTTCTGGCTGCTCACGGGGTCGACCGTGTTCCTCCTCGCCGCCGACTCGCTGTACGGCTACATGAACCTGATCGGCGCGTGGCACGAGCACAACCCGGTCGACGCGTTGTGGATCGCGTTCTACGTCGGATGGGGCGCCGCCGCGCTGCATCCGTCGATGACCGAACTCACCCAGCCGGCCAAGGCGCGCTCCTCGCTGAGCGTTCGCCGACTCGTCATCGTCGCCGGCGCCGCGCTGATCCCTCCGATCGTGCTGCTCGTGGAGCAGACCATGGGCCACGTCGACGACGCCGTCGCCATCGGCGTCGTCGGCATCGTGCTCTACACCCTCGTGTTCTGGCGTATCGCGGCGCTCGCCCGCACGATGGCCGAAACCGAAGGCGAGTCCCGGTTCCGCTCGCTGGTTCAGAACTCCTCGGACGCCATCGTTCTGCTCGACGACGCCGGCCGCGTCGTCTACGAGACGCCGTCGACCGAGCGCGTCCTCGGCACCAGCCTGATGGCGGCCGAGAACTGCTCCTTCGGCGACTATCTTCACCCCGCCGACCGCCAGAAGCTGCGCTCGTTGCTGGCGAGTCCCGATCAGTCGACCGCCGTCGAGTGGCGCATGCGCAACTCCGTCGGCTGGCGCTACATCGACGTCGTGGCCGCCGACCTGCGCGACGAGACCAGCGTCAACGGCGTGTCGCTCACGATTCGTGACAGCACCGAGCGCAAGCGTCTGGCGGCGGAGCGCGAAGCGGCCGTGCGCCGCGCCAACGAGGCGTCGCACCAGAAGTCGGTGTTCTTGGCCAACATGAGCCACGAGATCCGCACGCCACTCAACGGCCTTATGGGCATGCTCGGTCTCGTCCGCGCTACCGAGTTGTCCTGTGAGCAGCGCGACTACGTCGACACGATGGCTGACTCGGCCGAGGCGCTGGCCGCCCTGGTCAACGACGTGCTCGACTTCTCCCGCATCGAAGCGGGCCGCCTCGAACTCGAAGCGCAGCCTTTCTCGTTGCGGGCCGCGGTCGACGCCGGCCTCAGCGGCAGCCTGTCGGCCGCCCGGCAAAAGGGCGTGGCGCTGCGCACCGTGATCGAAAACGACGTCACCGACACCGTGGTGGGTGACCGGCTCCGCTTGCGGCAAGTGCTGTCGAACCTGGCGTCCAACGCGGTGAAGTTCACCGACGAGGGCGAGATCGTCGTTACCGTCCGCAACATCGGCACGCTGGTGCAGTTCAACGTCGTGGACACGGGCATCGGCCTAACCGAGGCCAACCGCGAGAAGCTGTTCGAGCAATACGTGCAGGCCGATACCAGCACCACACGGCGCCACGGCGGCAGTGGCCTGGGCCTGTCGATCTGCCGGCAACTCGTGCAACTCATGGGCGGCGAGATCGGCGTCGAGAGCGAGTTGGGCCAGGGCAGCCGTTTCTGGTTCACCGTCGCCTTCGACGCGCCGATCGCACCGATCGAGACGCTCCCCCAGGAGATCGCCGACGCGACGCGTCACGTGCTCGTGGTCAGCGCACTAGCCGCCGCCCGCACGCAGTGCGTTGACGCCCTGGTGGCCCACGGGATCGAAACGGCGACGGCGGCCGACGCTCACACCGCTTTGGCCGAACTCGAAGCCGCAGCTGAAGGGGCCCGGTACGACTCCGTCGTCGTCGGCGTGCTCCTGGGCGGCATGTCGCGGCGCGACTTCGTGCGCGCCGTCCGACTGCACCCCGTGCTCGGTTCGACCCGGATCATCGGTCTCTTCGACGGCGAGCACGACGAGGACAACCTCGTCGACGCTTGGGTCAGCAAGCCGGTGAACGCGAACGAGTTGCTGCGTGCCTTCGCTCCGTCGCTACCGGCGGATCCGACGACGATCGAACCGGAACCGGAGACGACTCCGAGCGGCGGGCACTTGCTCGTCGTCGAGGACAACCGCGTGAACCAGAAGGTTGCCGTCGCGATCCTGACGAAGCTGGGTTACACCGTCGACGTCGCGTCCGACGGCATCGAAGCCCTGGAGATGCTCGACCGGCAACGATTCGACGTTGTGCTCATGGATTGCCAGATGCCGCGTATGGACGGCTACGAGGCTACGACGGAGTTCCGTCTCCACGAGCGCGAGCCGCGCACGCCGATCGTCGCCATGACGGCGTCGGCGACGTCGTCTGACCGCGAGCGGTGCCTCGAAGTCGGCATGGACGACTACCTCACGAAGCCGATCGACCCCGCCGCCCTCGGCGCGCTGTTGTCGTCGCTGATGGCGCGAACCGAGCGGCGCGTCGAAGCTGTGAGCTAAATGAGCACCGGCGTCAATCCGCGGCTCGACGACGTCGCCGTGGCGCGGGACTGCGCCGATTACCTCGAGCGCCACCGCCACGCGATCGTGCAAGTACTCACGGAATGTGAGAGCTACGAGACCGCGGTCAACGAGGTGTGCAACTCGATCGACACGCTGCGCAATCTGCACCGCGAGTTGGCGCACTTGCGCAAGGCGGATCTCGACTCCGTCGCCGTATTCCTGCCCATCAACCTGCCCCTGTACTCGCTCATCCTCTTTGCCGCCGTGCCGTCGCTGATGGCGGGGCGCGTCGATGTTCGTCTGCCGGCGTCGACTCCGGGTTGGCTGCGGCAGGTTGCGGTCGCCGCCCACCTCGAGGATTTCTTCCCGCGCGTGCACCTCCATGAGGCAACGCGCCGGCAATTCATCGACGTCGTCGCTAGCCGCGCCCAAGCCGTGATCTTCACCGGCCGCTACGAGTCGGCTGAGCAGGTCCGGAACCAGTGCTCCAGCAGCGTGTTCCTCTTCGAAGGCAGTGGCGTCAATCCCGTCGTCATCGGCGCGCAGGCCCGCCTAACACCCGAGGTCATCGACAACGTGGTGACCGCCCGCGTGTTCAACAGTGGGCAGGATTGCGCGGCCCCCGACGTGTTCCTGGTCCACATGAGCAAGCTCGACGAGTTCGTCGCGTCGGTGGCCGACCGCATCGGGTCGCTGCGGGCGGGGTCCTACGACGACCCGCGGGTCCGCATCGGCTCGATCCTGAATCGCCGACCGCTCAAAGACCTGGCGGCGCGGCTCGCTTCGCTGGCCGCCGACACGATCGTTGGCGGCACGGTGGACGTCAAGTCGGGTTTCGTGGACCCGACGGTCATCGTGCGTCCCCTCTCCGAGCACGACTTCGTCACCGAGTTCTTCGCCCCGATCTTCTACGTGCTGGTCTACGAGAGCGACGAGGAACTGGCGGCGTTCTTCTCCGGGCGCGACTACCGCGACAACGCGATGTACGTCTCGCTCTACGGCCAGGCTCCCGTGGCCGGGCTATTCGAATCCTCGACGGTGCTGTTCGAGCAGACCGTGCTCCAGGTCGAGCAAGGCAACACGCCCTTTGGCGGCAACGGAGCGAAGGCGAACTACGTCGCCTGCGGCAACGACGTCGAGGTCGGGCCGATGCTGATCTCCGAGGCGCTGAGCCGCGTTCCGTACCTTCAACGGCACCGGGTGGTGCCGATCGGCGAGCGCAGTCACCACCGCGCGGCCCACGCCGTGCGCGAGCACCCGCTGGGTCCTCGCTCCGTCATCGCGCCGTGATGCGCGATTCACTGCTGGTCGCGACGTTTGCAGGTCTCGGCGGCATGTTGGGCTGGGGCGTGGCCGACTTCTTTGCCAAGAAGACCGTCGACGCCGTTGGTGAGATCGCGACGCTGTTCTGGGCCCAGATCGTGGGCCTCGTACCACTGCTCGGCCTGCTGGCAGTTGTGCGTGAGGTTCCGACAGTCCATTGCGTCGACGCGCTGTGGCTGGTGCTGTTCGGCATCGTGAACTCCGTGTCGTACCTGTGGCTTTACGCCGGGTTTCGCCAAGGAACGCTCAGCGTGTTGAGTCCGATCTTCTCGTCGCATGCGGTGCTGGTGGTGCTGCTTAGCGCTGTCGTGTTCGGCGAGCACGTGTCCAAGGGACAGTGCGTGGCCATCGCCGTCGTCATCTGTGGCGTCGTCGCCATCAGCACCACTTTCGGCGACGTATCGACGATGTTGGTCGGCCGGCGCGTCGGTGCGATGCCGGGTTTGCGGCTCGTCGCCGCGTCAGCAGTGGCGGACGCGTTCTGGTTCGTTCTCTTCGACCGGTTCCTCGGTCCGCGCGACTGGTTGTTCTTCCTCGTTCTTATCCGTGTCACCGCCGCGTTCACCGTCGGCGTCTACGCCATCGTCACGGGAGAGGCTCTGACCGTTCCGAGCCTCCGTGTCGCCCCCTACATCGGGCTGATCGGCGTGTGCGACGCGGCAGCATTCGCCGCCGTCAGCTACGGGTTCAGCGCCACCACCCATACCGCCATCATCGTGGTTCTCAGCAGCGCGTTCTCCGTGCCGACGCTGGTTCTCGCGCGCGTTTTCCTGCGCGAGCGCATGGCGACGCACCAGAAGATCGCGGCCAGCATGATCATCTGCGGCATCGCACTGGTCTCGATTCGCTAAGGCGCGGTGGTCGTCGTATCGCCGCCGCCACCGTGGCTTATCAGCGGCGGTTGCGTCGTCGTGGTGGTGTCCGTCGTGTCGGTCGTCGGTTCCTCGACCGTCGTCGCCGTCGTGTCTTCGGTGTTGTCGCTGCCCGTCGGTGCGTTGGTGAGGCGAGCGTCGTCGCGCAGGTCGCCCCACACCGCCGCCGCCGCCTCCGTCGGGTACACGACCGACTGGCCACCCGACGCCGTGCCTGTCTTGCCCGGCATCACGACGTTCTGGAGCCACGACGGGTCGATGCGGCGCACGAGCGCGGCGAGGCTCTCCATCTCCGACATCGACGCGTCGAACTCGGCGTGCTCGGCCAGCACCGACAGCCACCTTCGCAGGCCGGCGTCGTCGGTTGTCTCCGCCCTTAGCTTCGCCAGCGTCGCCAGCATGAGGAGGCCTTGGTTCTCGGAGCGGGTGAAGTCGCCGTACGCGACGTCGTGACGGTCGCGGCAGAACGCCAGCGCCTGTTCGCCGTTGAAGTGGTGGTAGCCCGCGGCAAAGTGCGCGCCGGAGTAGTTGTCGTTCATGTTGCGGGGCACGTTCACGTCCACGCCGCCCAACTCGTCGACCATCTGCGAGAAGCCCTCGAACCCGGTGAGCACGTAGTACTCCACGGGGAGGCCGGTGAAGTTGCGGATCGTCTCCATCATCAGCGACGGACCACCGAGCTCCATCGCTTCGTTGATCTTGTGCTGCCCGTGACCGGGAATGTCGACGTAGGTGTCGCGCGGGATCCCCACGATCGTTCCCGAGTGCGTCGCCGGGTCGACGGCGACCACGTGCAGCGAGTCGGTGCGCGTGTGGCGCAAGTCCTGGCCCGGCCGGGCATCGGAGCCGACGATCAGCATGAACCGCAGCCCGTCTTTGATCGGGATGGTGCTGTGGAACGCCAGCGCCCGGCCATAGGCCGATCCGTTGGCGCCGAGCAGGTCACTGCCGCCCTTGGGCGCGGGGATCGGAGCGCGGCCGATGTCGGGCGCAGGCACGGTGACCGTCGGCGACGTCGTCGTCGACCCCTCGTACTTGCCCACGACCAGCGCCCGGTGATGCGGCGTCGCCTTCACGATCCCGAAGCCGACGAGCACGACGGCGATCGCGGCGACGACTGCCACGCGCAGCCGCTGCGGCCCCACCCCCCGCCGAAAGTGACTGCTCATCTGAGGTCAATCTAGTTTGGGGGCATGGGTCGAAGCGCGCCTCCTCTGCCCGAGGGCGAGGAAAAGGTTCACGCCGTCGGCGCCATGTTCGACGCCATCGCCCCGCGCTACGACCTCGTGAACCGTGTCATGACGTTCCGCATGGACGTCCGGTGGCGCCGGCGCACGCTCGACTCGTTGCAACTCGGCGGCGGCGCCCGCGTGCTCGACATCGCGGCAGGGACCGGTGACCTTTGCCGCGAAATGGAACATCGGGGCATGGCCCCGATCGCGCTCGACCTGTCGGCGGGCATGCTGGCCAACGCCCGTACTGCTGCGCCGCTCGTGCAATCCGACGCGCGTTTCCTGCCCATCGCCACCGCGGCGATGGACGGTGTCACCTGCGGCTTGGCGTTGCGCAACCTCGTCGACCTCGACGCCTGCTTCGCCGAGATGGCGCGGGTACTGCGCCCCGGTGGTTCACTGGCGCTGCTCGAAGTGTCCACACCGACCAACCCGGTCTTGGCGTTCGGCCACCGCGTGTACTTCGGCCGAGTCGTGCCAATGATCGGCGGCTTGTTTTCCGACCCCGCCGCGTATCGCTACCTGCCGCGCTCGGTCGCCTACCTTCCGCCGACGCCCGAACTGCTGGCGATGATCGAGCGCGCCGGCTTCACGTCCGTCGAACGTCAGCAGCTGAGCACCGGCATCGCGCAGCTCATCACCGCGAGGCGCGCCTAGTGGACCTGACCAAACTGCTGGCCGGCATCCGCGACGACGACATCGTCATGCTCGGCGGGCGCGACGGCGGCTTCGTGGCCCGCGGCGTGCGCGCCCGCATCGATCTGCCCGCCGGCGCTTCCGACGGTGAACTCGGCGAGCGCGTCGGCAACGAGCTCGCCGCTCTGGGCGACGGCGCGATCGCGGTGGGTGCGCTGCCGTTCAACCGGGTGTTGGCGGCGTCGCTGGTGGTGCCCGAAGAAGTGTGGTTCGTCCGCGACGGCGTCGGCCCGTCACCCGACACCGCCGACCAACCGCTGGCCCCCGACGCCTTCAGCCTCACCCCGTCGCTGTCGCACGCCGACTGGTGCGATCTCGTCGACGATGCGCTCGCCGCCATCGACGCCGGCGACTTCGAGAAGGTCGTCGTCGCACGCGCCGTGGAGGTGGCGGCCAATCGCCCGATCGTCGTGGCCGACGTCGTGCGCCGCCTGCACGATCTCTACCCATCGTGCACGACGTACTCGGTCGACGGATTCGTCGGTGCCAGCCCGGAGTTGTTGATCAGCCGCGTCGGCGACCAGATCGTCTCGCATCCCCTCGCCGGCACCACGGCCCGCGTCGGCGATCCCGATGCCGACAACGAGGCGGCGGCCGCCCTCCTCGCGTCGGACAAGGACCGCGCCGAGCACCGGCTTACCGTCGACGGCGTCGCCGACGCCCTGCGGCCTTACTGTGCGTCGCTCGACGTGCCCGCGGGCCCCTCGGTCGTCGCGCTGCGCAACGTCACGCACCTCGGCACGAAGATCACCGGCACGCTGGGCGCCACCGCGCCGGCGTCCGTGCTCGACCTCGTCGCCTCCTTGCACCCCACCGCCGCCGTCGGTGGCCAGCCCAGCGCCGCCGCCCTCGCCTGGCTCGCCCGCCACGAGCGGCTCGACCGCGGCCGCTACGCCGGGCCGGTCGGCTGGGTCGACGCCCGCGGCAACGGCGAGTGGTGGGTCGGCATCCGTTGCGCCGAGATCGATGACACGCGCGCCGTGCTGCGCGCCGGCTGCGGCGTCGTCGCCGGGTCGGACAGCCAGTCCGAGTTGGTGGAGAGCCAACTCAAGCTGCAAGCACTGCTGGCCGCACTCGTGCGTCCTTAGGACGCGATCGCTTCGGCCACCGCCGCGTGCACGGCGCGGTGCGTCGCCATGGCCGTGCCCGCGAGCACGCGGTGCACGGCGACGCGGGTGCCGGGCACCGACGCCGCCACCGCATCGAGGTCGAGGCCGTGCGGGGTGGTGAACAGCGCCCGGAACGTGTCGGCGTCGAGTTCCTGCGCTTGCGGCAGAAAGTCGAAGATGGCGCCGCCGCTGTTGTCGATCACGACGTAGTCGAGGTTGGTCAACCCGACGGCGGCGCGTAACCCACCGACGTCGTGCAAGAACGCGAGGTCGCCCAGCACGGCGGTCACGGGATGCGGGGCGGAAGCCCACGCCACGCCCGCCGCCGTCGACACCAGCCCGTCGATGCCGTTGGCGCCGCGGTTGGACAGCACGCGGGCGCCGTCGCGCGCCGCGCCGAACCACTCGAGGTCGCGAATCGGCATCGACGACGCGACGAACAGCGTCTCGTCGTCGGCGGCCGACTTCAGCAGGCCGCGCAGCACCGACGACGCGCTCGGCAGGTGCGCCGGCAGCGCAAGGGTGGCGTCGATGGCGCGCTGCGCCGCGGCCTCGGCCGTCGTCCAATCCGCCACCCAACCAGCGTCGGGGGCGTCTTCGGCAACGAGCGCCACCGGGCCGCGCACGAACGTCGACGCCAGTCGCGATGGATCGGGCCACGTGCCGTACGGGTCGACCACGATGTGGTCGGCGCCGGTTCCGGCCAGCCACTCGTTGACGATCCGACTGGCCCAGGGTTCACCCACGTGCACGACGACGTCGGGCTTGTGCGCCTCGGCGAACGGGGCGCGCAGGAGGGCGTCGGCCGCCGCGATCGTCAACGGGTGCGGCACCCGCGCCCCCGAGCGTGGGTCGGCGAGGATCGGCCAGCCGAGTTGCTGCAGCGCACCGGGCGCTGGCGCGCCGGCGCCGGCGACGACGAGGCCGCGCCGTCCGGCGATGCCCAGGGGCGTCAACCCGGTTGGGCTGGTGTCGACGCGGTGCCACGGCGCGCCGCCGTCACGCCCCGCCGGCGACGCGTCCGGCCGGTCGGGCAACAACGGTTCGCGGAAGGGCAGGTTCAGGTGTACGGGTCCGGGGCCCGACGGGTGATGGCGGGTGTCGAGCAGCGCCCGCGACGCCAGCGACCGCCACACCTTGGCCGATGCGAGGTCGGGAACGCCCGGCGACGCGCTGAAGCGCGTCAAGCCTTCGAACAGGCGCGTCTGGTCGATGGTCTGCGGCGCCCGCACCTCCAGCGCTTCCCACGGCCGGTCGGCGGTGACCAGCAGCAGCGGCACGCGAGCGTGGTGCGCTTCGACAGCCGCGGGAACGAGTTCGGCGGCGGCGGTACCGCTCGTGGTGAGCACGACGGCGGCGCGCCCGCTCGCCAAGCCGACCCCCAACGCCACGAACGCCGCCGATCGCTCGTCGAGCACGACGCGCACGTCGAGTTGCGGGCGCGCCGCCAGCGTGAGGGCCAGCGGCGTCGAGCGACTTCCCGGAGCGATGATCGCGTGCGTCAGCCCGCCGCGGATCCATTCGTCGACGATCGTGGAGCAGAACTCGGCCTGTACCGTCATACGCGATGGCCCGACTCATTCTCGTCCACGGCTTCACCCAGACCGCCGAGTCGTGGGACGCGATCGAATACCGCCTCACCGCTCTGGGCCACGACGTCGTCGCGCTCGACGCGCCGGGCCACGGCGCCCATCACGACACGCACCTCAACCTGTGGAAGGGGGCGGACCTGCTGGCGGCCGAAGGGGGTCGCGGCACCTGGGTCGGTTACTCGATGGGCGGGCGTCTGGCGCTGCACGTAGCACTCGCCCATCCCGACAACGTCGAGCGTCTCGTGCTCATCGGCGCCACGCCCGGCCTCGAATCTGCCAGCGAGCGCATCGAGCGCCAGGCGTCGGACGAACTGCTCGCCGAGGAGCTCGAGCGTGACGGGATCGACGCGTTCTTGTCGCGCTGGCTGAGCCAGCCGCTGTTCGCCACCTTGCCGGAAGACAGCGCCGGTCTCGACGCCCGGCGCCACAACACCGTCAGCGGCCTCGCCGCCGCGCTGCGCCTGATGGGCACCGGCGCGCAGGACCCGCTGTGGGACCGCCTGCCCGACATCACGTGCCCGGTGATGCTGGTGACTGGCGCCCTGGACGAGAAGTTCACCGCCATCGCGCAGCGCATGGAGACGCTGCTGCCCGACGCGCACATCGCGTCGCTCAACGGTTGTGGTCACGCCGCGCATCTCGAAGCACCGGATGCGTTCGTCGGTGCGCTCGACGCGTTCGTCAACGAACCAATAGCCCGAGACTGAGCGCCGCACCGCCCACCATCTGCAAGAGCGACGTCTGCTGGAGCACGGCGATCAACTCACGGCCGACGGCGCCGCCCTGGACCTTCGAGATCGGCCGCGGCATGAACACCAGCAGGACGAACACCCAGAGGGACAGGGTGCAGGCACACACGAATCCCACACCCAAGCACGCGACGTAGAGGGCGCGCGCGTTCCGATCGCCGAGGCGGACTGCAAGCGTCTTCTTGCCTGACGCCTCGTCGCCGACGCGGTCGCGGATGTTGTTGACCAGCAGCAGCGCGACGGCCCACATCCCCACGGCAACGCCGGCGACCGCGCTCGTCCCCGTCACCCGCTCCAGCTGCACGTAGGTGGTGCCCGCGGTAGCGACGAGCCCGAAGAATACGAACACGAAGACTTCACCCAACCCGGCGTAGCCGTACGGACGCGGCCCGCCGGTGTAGAACCAGCCGGCGAGGATGGCAGCGGCACCGACAAGGGCGAGCCACCACCCGGCGGCGGCGCACAACGCCAGCCCGACGACGCCGGCGACGGCGAACGACGCGATCGCGGCGCGCTTGACGGCTGCGGGCGACGCCAGCTTTTGGCCGACCAGGCGCACGGGGCCGACACGCACGTCGTCGGTGCCGCGAATTCCGTCGGCGTAGTCGTTGACGTAGTTGGTCCCGACCTGCACGGCGACGGCGACCACCAGCGCGGCGGCGGCGCGCCACCAGATGATCGGACTGTCGGCGGCGTGCGCCGCGGCGGTACCCACGACGACGGGCACCACGGCGGCGGGCAACGTGCGAGGTCGCGCCCCGGCGATCCACTTCTTCATGCCGGCGTTTACGGTAATCGTCGTGCCGCAGTTGCTTGGGATTGATGCCGTGGGCGCAGAGTTCGTCGACGCCATGCGACGCGCCTGGGACGCGGGCCACGTCGTGCTCCCGATCGATCCCCGCTTGCCGGCAGCGGCGCGCGCCGCGCTGCCACGCGCCGGCGACCTCACGGACGGCGACGCGCTCGTCGTGGCGACCTCGGGCACGTCGGGCGAACCGAAGGGCGTCGTCCTCACCCACGACGCGATCGCCGCCTCGGCGCGTGCGTCGAACGCCGCCCTGGCCGTCGACGAGCGCGACAAGTGGTTCGCTTGCTTGCCGCTCGCCCACATTGGCGGGTTGTCGGTCGTGCTGCGTGCCCTGCACGCCGGCACGCCCTTCAGCTTCACCGACGACGGCACGGCGACGCTCGTGTCGGTGGTGCCGACGATGCTGCGGCGCATGGACACGGCGCGGTACCGCCGCGTCCTGCTCGGCGGCGCTGCCGCACCCGACGGCCTGGCGCCCAATGTCGTGCGCACCTACGGCATGACCGAAACGGGCAGCGGGGTCGCCTACGACGGGCGCCCCCTCGACACCGTCGAACTACGCGTCGACGGCACCGGGCAGATCTACGTGCGCGGGCCGATGCTGCTGCGTTGCTACCTCGACGGCACCGACCCCAAGGACGCCGACGGCTGGTTGCCCACCGGCGACGCCGGTTCGCTCACCGACGGCGTGTTGCGCGTCGAGGGCCGCATCGGCGACGTCATCAACACCGGCGGCGAGAAGGTGTGGCCGATCGCCGTCGAGCGTGCGCTCGCAGGGATGGGCGACATCGCCGTCGCCGGCCGGCCCGACCCCGAATGGGGCCAGCGCGTCGTCGCCTACGTCGTGCGGAGCGCGCAGGTGCCGACGCTCGACCAACTGCGCGACAAGGTCAAGGAAACCTTGCCCGCCTACTGCGCGCCCAAGGAGATCGTGCTGGTCGACGCCCTGCCGCGCACAGCGTCAGGCAAGGTGCAACGCGACCGGCTCTAGCCCCCGCCCATCATCATCGAACCGCCGTCGACGATGAGCGACTGACCCGTGATCCAGCCGGCGGCGTCGGACGCCAAGAACACCGCGGCACCGGCGATGTCGGCTGGCTGGCCGATGCGCTTGAGCGGCAACCGCCGCGCCATCTGCTCGCCGGCGGCGTCGACGAGCGCTTTGGCCATGTCGGTGTTCACCAGGCCGGGGCAGATCGCGTTGACGCGCGTGTTCGGTCCCAGCTCGAGGGCCAGGTTGCGGGTGAGGTGGATGACGGCGGCCTTGGTCACGTTGTACCAACCGATCACGGCGTTGGCGCCGAAGCCGCCGACCGACGCGATGTTGATGACCGACGAGCCCGGGTCCTTGCCGAGGCCGGCCTCGACGGCCAGCTGCGTCCAGCGCAACACGCCCCACTGGTTGACCTGCACCGTCTTGTCGGCGCGGGCGCGGTCGATGCCGAGAATCGATCCCATGTAGGGATTGGTGGCCGCGTTGTTGACGAGGATGTCGATGCCACCGAGACGCTCGACGGTCGCGGCGATGCACGCCGCCGCTTCCTCTTCGTTACCGGCGTTGGCGGCGAACCATTCGCAACCGTTGCCGATTTCCTTCGCCGCGACCTCGAGGTCGTCGGCCTTGCGCGACGAGATCATCACCCGTGCCCCAGAGTCAGCCATCGCCTGCGCGATCGCGCGGCCGATGCCGCGCGATCCGCCGGTGACGACCGCCACTTTCCCGTCCAGTCGTAGATCCATGCGCCGCAACCTAACGTCTGGGTCGCGATGGAGCCGATCTTCCACATCACCGACCAGGCGCAGTGGTACGCCGCTGCCGCGATGGGTGTCTACACCGGTTCGACGCGGGGCAAGTCGCTCGACGAGGTCGGCTTCATCCACTGCTCGTTCGCCCATCAGGTCCAGCCGACGGGCGTCCTGGTGTATAGCGACGTCAGCGAGCCGCTCGTCGTCGTCACCATCGACCCGGCGCTGGTCAGCGCCGAGATCAAGGTCGAGAACGACTTCCCGCACATCTACGGTCCGTTGCATCTCGACGCCGTGATCGAGGTACAGCCCTTCCATGCCTAATCGCCTCGCCACCCAGGCCAGCCCGTATCTGCGCCAGCACGCCGACAATCCCGTCGACTGGTGGCCGTGGGGTGAAGAGGCCTTCGCCGAGGCGCGGGCGACGGGCAAGCCGGTGCTGCTGTCGATCGGCTACGCCGCCTGCCACTGGTGCCACGTGATGGCGCACGAAAGCTTCGAGGACGCCGCCACCGCCGCGGTGATGAACGAGCGGTTCGTCAACATCAAGGTCGACCGCGAGGAGCGGCCCGACGTCGACGCCATCTACATGGACGCCACCCAGGCGATGACCGGCCGCGGCGGCTGGCCGATGACGGTGTTCGTCGAGCCCGACGCGCAACGGCCGTTCTTCGCTGGTACGTACTTCCCGCCCGAGCGCCGCCATGGCATGCCGAGCTTCAGCGACGTCATGGACGCGGTGCACGACGCCTGGGTCAACCGCAAGGACGAGGTGCTCGAACAGGCCGACCAGGTAACCGACGCCGTACGCGAGCGCTCGAGCGGCGGCTTCAGCCTCCTGCCGCCAGCGCAGCGCCGCGCGTTCGACCCGCTCGAAGGCACCGTGCAACTGCTGCTCGCCAACCACGACGACCGCCTCGGCGGCTTCGGCGGCGCGCCGAAGTTCCCACAACCCTCGATGGTCGACGCGCTGTTCCTCACCGCCCGCGCCGGCAACGACGCGGCGCGCCGCGCCGCCACCCGCACGCTCGACGCCATGGCGGCCGGCGGCATCCACGATCACCTCGGCGGTGGGTTCGCCCGCTACTCCGTCGACCCGCAGTGGCTCGTCCCCCACTTCGAGAAGATGCTCTACGACCAGGCCGGTTTCGTGCGGGTGTACACGCACGGCGCGCAGCTCACCGGTAACCGCTGGTATCACCAGGTCGTCACGCGCACGATCGAGTACGTGCTGCGCGACCTGCGCCTGCCCGGAGGCGGTCTGGCGTCGGCCGAAGACGCCGACAGCGAAGGCCACGAAGGCCTCTTCTACACGTGGTCGCCCGAGGAGATCCGCGGCGCGCTGCACGACTCCGCGCTCGCGGACGAGTTCATGGCGTTCTACGGCGTCGTACCCGCCGGCAACTTCGAAGGCCGCAGCATCTTGTTCCGCCCAGTCGACGCCGACCCCACGGTGCCGCCGAACGTGGCGCGCGCCGCGCGGATCCTGCTCGACGGGCGCGCCACGCGCGTGCGTCCCTTGCGCGACGACAAGGTCATCACCGAGACCAACGCCATGTTCGTCGCCGCGCTGGCCGAAGCGGGCAGCGCGTTCGGCCGCGACGACTGGCTGGCGGCGGCCGTCGAGACCGCCGAATTCCTGCTGGCACACCTGCGCGCCGGCGACCGCTGGATGCGGGCCTGGCAGCAGGAAAGCGGCGCCCAGCACCTCGCGGTGGCCGGTGACTACGCCTGGCTGGTCGACGCGTTCACGCGTCTCGGCGAGGCAACCGGGACCGCCCGCTGGACGAACGAAGCGCGCACCGCCGCCGACGCCCTCCTCGATTTGTTCTGGGACGACGGCGGCGGCGGGATCTTCACCGTCGGGCGCGACGCACCGGCGCTCGTGGCGAATCCGAAGGAGACCTTCGACGGCGCCACGCCGTCGACCAACGCCGTCGGCGCGCTGGGTCTCGCCCGTCTCGGCGCCCTCACCGGCGTCGACCGCTACACCGACCGCGCCCGCGAGATCGTCGCCGGTCTCCCCATCGGCGACCACCCCGCGGCGTTCAGTCACGCGGTGTACGTCGCCCATCTCCTGGCGCGCGGCATCACCGAAGTCGTGATCCCCGGCCGCAACAACGCCCTCGTCGCCGCCTACCGCGGCGAGTGGCGGCCGCTGTCGGTGCTGGCATGGGGCGAGCCCTACGACTCGCCCCTGTGGGAAGGCCGCACCGAAGGCAACGCCTACGTCTGCCGCGACTACGTCTGCGAGTTGCCGGTCCAGGACGTGGAAGCGCTCCTGAAGTCGCTCGCCTGACACCGAACGTCTGTACGATTTTTCTCTGTTCGGCGTCACACCCTTCGGGTAGAATTACGTCGATGTCATTGGTCGCCGAGCTTGCCGAGGCTGTCGCGGAACACGACCGGTTCACGGCGCGGCTGACGATGGCGGTCGGCGCGTTCGACGCGTCGCGGGAGTGGGACGCTCCCGGATATGTGTCGGCGGCGGAGTGGCTCCGCGAGCAGGGATACACCCGAGCCGACGCTGCCTGGATGGTGAGCGCGGCCAAGAAGCTGCGGTGCTGGCCGTTGGTCGCGGCAGCGTGGCTCGACGGTCGCCTGAGCGGCGGGCAGATCAAGATCATCTGCGCGCAGGCGATCGACCGCCACGTCGGCTTGTTCGCCGAGCACGAGGCTGATCTGTTGGCGCACCTGACCTCGCTCGACACGCTCGGCACGCTCACCGCCATGCGCGTATGGCGCCAACGCGCCGACGCGCTCAACCCGGGGCCAAAGCCTGACGACCGCGAAAACATCGCCCATATGTCGGCGACGCTCGAAGATCGCGGCCACCTCACCGCCACGCTCGATGCCGAGGGCTACGGCCTCGCCGTTGCCGCGCTAGAAGTCGCCGACTCACACGACTTCGACATCCCCGCGGCCGAACGCCGCGGCGCCGCCCTCGTCGCCATCTTCCGCTGGTTCTGTGACCACCAGAACATCACCAACCCCGCGAACCGCCACCGCCCTCATCTCAACGTGATGATCGACGCTGCCAGTCTCGGCACCGACCACCTCGAAGGCTTCGACATCACCACCGGTCTGCGGTTCGATACCGAAACGCTCCAACGGTTGCTGTGCGACTGCGACCTGCACCGCCTGATGGCGGCCGGCTCCGAGATTCTCGACTACGGCCGCGCCGTACGCACACCACCCCCGGGCCTGTGGAACGCCCTCGTCGCCCGCGACCAGCACTGCCGACACCCCGGCTGTGATCGGCCGCCGTCATGGTGCGACGCCCACCACGTCGAGTGGTGGGAACGCGACCACGGGCCAACGTCGATCGGCAACCTCGTGTTGAAGTGCAGCCTTCATCACCCTGTTGCCCATCGCGTCGGCTGGTCCGAACGATTACACCCCGACGGCACCTACGAGCTCACCGACCCGAACGGCCGAACCCGCGTCACTCGGCCACCGGGCACTGCCGCGCCTCCACAAGATGCCACCGCCGAACGCGAGAACGAATTCGTCCGACACCTCCAAGCCGTGCGCGCCCGCGCCATCGGCGCGCTGCTTGACGCCGCCTGACGTCGCCTGACGCGCCGGGTATCCACCCTCGACGTTGTCCACAGGGCGAACATTGAGGCGTGGCGCTTGCCCAGAATTCGCAGCATCCGGCGTTTCGCAAGCCGGTCGCGCCGCTTGGCGCGCACGTGCGTCTGCTGTTGCTCGCGCCCGGTGACGGCGAAGCCGCGTGCGTCGACCTCGACACGGGCGGGTTGGTGTGGGCCACGTGGGATCCCGAGTCGAGCAACGTGGTGCCGATACGCCTGCGCCAGATGGACGTGCTCTCTGCGCGTACCGTCGCCAACCCGGCCGAGCCGGACCCGTCGCGCCCCGAGACCATCGAGCTCGATCACCCGCCGGTCGCCATCGGTCGCCTGCGCGGCCGCCGCGCCCAGAAGCTGCTGACGCCGCTGCATCATCCGGAGAAGAACGAACTCCTCGGATTCGCCGGCGAGGCCGTCCCCTACTGGACCCTCCAAGGCGACCGCCCCTCGATGACGATCGTCAACCCGCACGGCGACATCGTGCTTTCGGCCACCGCCGAAGGCTTGATCGTCAAATTCCGCTTCCGCGGCCACGTCCACGAACTGCCCTGCACCGACCCCGTCGCCATCGAGGCGATCAACAAGCGCAACGGCCATCCGCTGCGAGCGCGCCGGCGCCTCCTCATCGCGCTCAGCGCACCCTTCTTCGGGCACTGCTACAAGACAGTGCCGGCCCTCCTGCCGGGTTAGGCGCCTTCAGGCCGCGAACGCTTCGGCGAACCGGTCCGTCGCCAGCGCTTCGACCGTGGCTTCGTAGGCCAGCTCGGCGATGCGCTCGAGCCCGTCGGGACGCATGAGGTTGAGGCCGTGGTGACGCACCTCCGACGCGGACGGGCGGAACAGCAGCACCTCGATGTTGCGTCGACGGGCCAGCGCCATCTCGGCGTGCAGCTGGCGCGCCGGGATGTTGCGCACGAGTTGGCCGAGCGGCCCCGGCGGCAACGCGGTGTCAAAGGCGAGGGGCACGACGCCGATGATGCGGTCGACGTCGGCCTGCACTGCGAGGTCGAGATTGCTGGTGGAGTGCGCGCCGCCGTCGATGAGGCTGCGCCGACCGACCTGCACCGGCCGGTACACCCCGGGAATCGCGGCGCTGGCGAGCACGGCGCGGGGCAACTCGACCTTGGGGGCGCCGGGCCGGCCGAGTACGACGCGCCGGCCCGTCACGATGTCGACGGTGGTGAGCCACAAAGCCTGGTCGGGCCACGCGCTCGGCAGTTCCTCGGCGAAGCGCCGCTCGCCCTCCTCGAGGGTGAACATGCCGCCGGGGAAGACGGAGCGCAGCACCGCCGGCGGCCGGAGGGGAAAAGGCGACACGGCCCGCGCCAGCACGTAGGCCGAGCCGATCAGGTTCCGGACGACGTCGATCGGGTTGCCCCACGTCGGCGCGAACAAGTCGGGCCGGCGATCACCGGTGCCGCCGAAGGACTCGTGCGTCGGGTGCTCGCCGCGGGCGAGCAGCCACATGTCCTTGGTCGACATGCCGCTGCGCAGATACGCGGCCACCACCGACCCAGCCGACGTACCGACGATGACCTCGGCGTCGTCGGGCGAAAACCCCGTCTCGACTTCGAGGGCGCGCAGCACCCCGGCGTGATAGGCGAGGCCGACGGTACCCCCGCCCCCGAGGACTAGTGCAGTTTTCAGCGGGACGCGCTTACTTGGGCAGCTTGGCGCCGGCGAGGTCTTCTGCCATCGCCCAGCCGAAGGCGATCAGGTAATCGCCGTTGTCACGCTTGAGCGGCGTGAAGTACGCCGCCACGTCCGCCTTGATCGCCTCGGGCTTGAGCGACTCGTGATCGAGCACGCCCGGTGTGTCGCCGTCGCCGGTGACGATGAACGAGCGGTCGTCGATCCGGCCCTCGGCGCCGAAGCGCTTGGCCAGACGGCGGCTCCACGCCCGCTCCTCACCGGTGGTGCGGTGCTCGGGCTGCGGGCACACGTCGGCCAGACCCTTGAAGGCGTTGAAGGCGCCGGCGTCGATCATCTTGGTGCCGACCACGACGTCTTCGTCGGGGAAGGCCATGACGGCGCGCTGGTACATGTTGGCCATCAGCGCCTTGAGCACCGATTCACGCTTCGAGGTGCGCTTGACCGACCCGAGGCCGATCAGCAGGCACGGCGTGCCGCCGATGCGCTCGAGCGTGCAGAAGGCGAAGCCGTGCAGCTTGCCGTTCTCACGGGCCTGTGACACCAGGACCCAGTCCTCCCGGTACTTGGAAAGGACGCCAATCTCGTATCCCGCAGGCCCCCCAGCGCACATATCGGCCAGTTCGGCCAACTCCGCATCGCTCAGGGCGGTGCAGTCCTTGGTTACGACATCGATCGCCATGGACCTCGATCTCTCCTCGGCGGCAGTTTCCGGCGGCCCGTACTTGACCGCCCGGTCAGTTTAGATGCTGGGAGACCGAAGGTTCACACGCAACGGTCAGATAACTGCGTTCGATCCGAGCAAAACGCGCAGTTCCGCCACCAGTCGGGTGCTCGGATCGCACCGGAATTCCGACGGCAGGCGCAGCTTTTTGGTCCCAAAGTGCAGGTAGACGTCGGCGTCGCCCGGATACTCGAGCAGGATGCGCTTCAACTCGGCCAGGGTGGTGTCGCTCACGCCCTCCGATACGCGCAGTTCGAGGCGGGACGCGGCATCGAAGACGATCTCGGGCCGGCGGATCTCGAGGCAGGTGAGTTTCGGCTCGTCTTCCCGCTTGTCGACGCGGGCCTTCACGCACACGATGGCGTCGTCGGTGAGCAGGCTCCCCCACTCCTGCATCACCTTGGGGAAGACCATCACCTCCATGGCGCCGTCGAGGTCTTCGAGGACGAAGGTGGCCATCAGGTCCCCCTTCTTGGTCCACTTGCGGGCCAGCGTGGTGACGACGCCGCCCACAACGCGCACCGCCCCGTCGTCGAGCTCGCGCGCTTCGGACACCGACGCGTCCGTGAGGCGCCGCAGCGCCGCCTCGGCACCCTTGAGCGGATGGTCCGAAACGTAGAGGCCGAGCATTTCCTTCTCGAAGCCCAGCCGCGTCATCTTGTCGAACTCGACCTCGGGGATCGGCACGCGCGTGTCGTCCCACGACGGCTCGCCGGTGTCGTCGAGCTGATCGAACAGGCTCATCACGCCCACGTCGCGCTCGCGTCGGCGTGACAGCACGAGGTCGACGATCGACTCTGCCGCCAGGCACAGCCCCTGGCGCGGGTAGCCCAGCGAGTCGAACGCCCCGGCCTTGATGAGCGAGTCGACCGACCGCTTGTTCAACACGATCGGGTCGACGCGCTGGCAGAAGTCGTAAAAGTCGAGGAACGGTCCGTTGGCCTCGCGCTCGGCCACGATCATCGACACCAGGTTGGTACCGACGTTGCGGATCGCCGCGAGACCGAACGGGATCGTGCGACCTTTGGCCCCGAAGCCGGCGACCGACTGGTTGACGTCGGGCACCAGCACTTCGATGCCGAGGTTGCGGCACTCCGAGAGGTACTTGGCGGTGGCGTCCTTGTCGTCGCGCACGCTGGTCAGCAACGCGGCGAAGTACTCGACGGGATGGTGCGCCTTGAGCCACGCCGTCTGCCACGACACGAGTCCATACGCGTACGTGTGCGACTTGTTGAACGCGTAGTCGGCGAAGGGCTCGATGATGTCGAACAACTGCGTGCCGAGCGCCGCGCCGTAGCCCGTCTTCTCGCACCCTTCGACGAACTTCTCGCGCTCGGCCGCCATGATCGAGCGCACCTTCTTGCCCGCGGCCTTGCGCAGGTTGTCCGCTTCGGCGAGCGAATAGCCGGCGAAGCGCTGCGCCACGCGCATCATCGACTCTTGGTAGATCATGAGCCCGTAGGTGTCGCCGAGCACTTCTTCGAGTTCAGGATGGATGTGTTCGATCGGCTTGCGACCGTTCTTGCGGTCGGCGTAGTCGTAGTGCATGTTGGCCGCCATCGGCCCGGGCCGGTACAACGCCAGCAACGCGGAGACGTCGTCGAAGCTCGTCGGCGCCAAGGCTCGCACGAGCGAGCGCATCGGCCCGCCTTCCAACTGGAACACGCCGATCGTCTCTCCGGTGCGCAGGAGTGCGAGCGTGTCGGGATCGTCGAGGGGGATGGCGTCGACGTCCGGGCGGTCTCCGGTGTTGGCCTCGATGAGGTCGAGCGCCTGCTCGATCACCGTGAGGTTGCGCAGGCCGAGAAAGTCCATCTTCAGCAGACCGAGCTTCTCGATCGCGGGACCTTCGAACTGGGTGACGATGGGTGCGTCCTCGAGCTCGACGCCCGCTTCCGGCTTGCGCTGCACCGGGCAGTACTCCATCAGCGGCTCGCGTGAGATCACGACCGCCGACGCGTGGATGCCCGACTGGCGACGGAGGCCTTCGAGCCCCTTGGCGACGTCGATCACCTTGCGGGCGTCGGGGTCGGTCTCGTACATGACGCGCAGGTCGCCCGCCATCTGGAAGCCGCCCTCGTGGCCTTCGGTGAGTTCGAGGCAGGCGCCGAGGGGCGTGTCGCGCCCCATGATGAGCGGCGGCATCGCCTTGGCGATCTTGTCGCCGACCACGTAGGGATAGCCGAGCACGCGCGCCGCGTCGCGCACCGCGGCGCGCGCTTTGATCGTCGAGAACGTCACGATCTGCGCCAGGTGATCACGGCCGTACTTGTCGGCGACGTAGCGGATCATCTCGCCTCGATACCGTTCGTCGAAGTCCATGTCGATGTCCGGCATCTGCTTGCGGCCGGGGTTCAAGAAGCGCTCGAACAGCAGGTCGAAGCGGATCGGGTCGAGGTTGGTGATCCCGAGGCAGTAGGCGACGCAGCAACCGGCGGCGCTGCCGCGGCCGGGACCGACGCGGATGCGGCGTTCCTTGGCGTGGCGGATGAGGTCGCCGACGATGAGGAAGTACGTCGAGAACCCCATGTTGCCGATGACCTGCAGCTCGTAGTCGAGCCGCTCGGTCACTTCTTGCGACAGCACCTCGCCGTAGCGCTGACGCGCCCCCTCGTAGGCGACGTGGCGCAGGTACTCGGCGTCGTCGGCGAAGCCATCGGGCAGCGGGAACTTGGGCAGCTCGGCGCGGTCGAAGTCGATGGTGACGTTGGCGCGCTCGGCGATCCACAGCGAGTTGTCGCACGCCTCGGGTAGCTCGCGGAACAGGTAGCGCATCTCGGCCGCCGTCTTGAAGTAATGCTGGTCGGAGCCGAAGCGGAACCGGCTTGGATCGTCGACGGTCGAGTTGGTCTGCACGCACAGCAGGGCGTCGTGCGCCGCCGCGTCGCTGTGGTCGGTGTAGTGGCTGTCGTTGGTCGCCAGCAGCGGCGCCTGGATCTCCTTGGCGATCTCGAGCAGCAGCGGGTTGGTACGGCGCTGCTCCTCCATGCCGTGGTCCTGCAACTCGATGAAGAAGTTGTCGCGGCCGAAGATGTCCTGGAGGCGCCCGGCGAGCTTCGTGGCCTTGCGCTGGTCGCCTTGCAACAACGCCTGGAGGACGACGCCGCCGAGGCAGCCGCTGGTCGCGATCACGCCGTCGTGGTGCTTCTCGAGCAGTTCCCAGTCGAGGCGGGGTTGGTAGTAGTAGCCCTCGAGGAACGCGAGGGAGCTGAGTTTGAGCAGGTTGGCGTAGCCCGCGTTGTTCTCGGCCAGCAGGGTCAGGTGGTAGTAGAGCTTCTGGCCGCCCTCGGCGTCGCCGCCGGTGTCGTCCACGCGACCACGCCGCGGCGGGCGCTCGAACCGGCTCTCGCCCGCCATGTACGCCTCGAACCCGATGATCGGGTTGACGCCGTGCTTCCGGCACGTCTCGTAGAAGTCGATGGTGCCGTACATGTTGCCGTGGTCGGTCATCCCGATCGCCGGCATGCCGTCAGCGACCGCGGCGCGCACGACGTCGGCCACCCGCGCCGCGCCGTCGAGCATCGAGTACTCGGTGTGCAGATGCAGGTGGGTGAACGAAGAACCCACGAACCAACTCCTCGTCCACAGGGGCCTGTGGACAAATTACGCGCTTGTAGTTACGCGACCGTATCGCACGTGCCCGACCCGATGAGACCGGTCGCGCCGTCCCTGTCGACGGAGCAGTACATCCACCCCGACGCGGCGCGGATGGCCGCGGTGCAGCGGATCTTCGACCACTACCTCGTCGTGGAGGACATCTACCCCTCGCTCGCCCGCCGGTTTGCCGCCCACGGGGTGACACGCTTCGCGGAGATCGGCGGCGGTCGGGGGCCGATCGCGGCGCTGCTGGCCGGCGCCTCCACCGTCGTGGTGGACGCGGACGAGACGATGACGACGGAGTGCACGACCCCAGCGGTCCGCGGTGACCTCCGGGCGCGGCCGCTCGCCGACACCTCGGTCGACGGCGTCGCCGCGGTCAACTGCTTCTACTTCCTCGACGACCCGGGCGCCGGCATCCAGGAGGCGCACCGGATCCTCGAGCCCGGCGGGCTGTTCGTGGCGTCGTCACCGAGCCGCTGGAACGACGCCGAACTCGCAGGCATCGACCCGAACTGGGGCACGCCGACTACCTGCACGCGTTCAACGTTGCGGACTGGGCGGCAACGGCCGAAGGCATCGAGGCGCCGATGACGATCACCAAGCGCGGCGCCCAAGTGTGGGCCTACAAGTAGTCAGCCGTCGGTGAGCAGGCTTCGGCGGTTCGACCAGGCCCAGCGCAACAAACCGACGGAGAACACGAGGGTGATCACGTTGATGCCGAACTCGATTGCGCCACCCCCGTTCTTCCACCAGATGCCGTGCTCGACGTCGTAGAGCACGTCCATGCAGAACAAGTACACGCCGGCGCCGCCACCGGTCAGCAGCCAGAACAAGCTGCGCGACGACCGCCGCTGCAGCGACCGGATGGCGCCGAGCAACGCCACCGTGAGCCACGCGTCGGCGAGCGGGAACGCGTTCTCGAACGCGTTGTACGCCTTGGTGGTGTCGCTGGCCACAACCGAGCGCGCGCCAAACCACAGCGCCCAGTACGCGACCATGATGACGACCGCGGCGGTCATGGTGGCGATCACCCGGCGGCGCCCCCGCTCGTCGATCATGCGACGGCTACAGGTACGTGCCGGGGCGCTCGGCGCCGTCGGGGCCGCGTGCCAGCTGCGGCCGGCGCATGTTCTCGAGCTCGTTGCGCGCCGCCATCTGCTGGGCGAACAGCGTCGCCTGGATGCCGTGGAACAAGCCCTCGAGCCAGCCGACGAGCTGTGCCTGGGCGACGCGCAACTCGGCGTCGGACGGCGCTTCGCTGTCGAAGGGCAGCGCCAGGCTGGCCAGTTCGCCTTGGAGGTCCGACGACATGCCCTGAGCCAGTTCGTGTACGGAGGTCTCGTAGATCTCGCGCAACCGGACGCGCGCCTTCTCGTCGAGCGGCGCGGCGCGCGCTTCGTCGAGCAGCTGCTTGAGCATCGAGCCGATGCGCATGAGCTTGGCGGGTTGGCTGACCGTTTCGGTCTCGGCCACCTCCTCCGAAGGCGGCTCGACGACCTCGAGGCGGGGTGGGCCCGCAGTGGGGTCTTCGGGGTTCGACATGGGCAAGCCAACGTAGTACCCGGGCCGGGGCCGTACGATGAGTGCGTGAAGGTTTCGACGCGGGGCGACTACGCCAGCCGAGCTTTGTTGAGCCTCGCGTTGCACGACGACGCCGGCCCTACCTCGGTGCGCGACATCGCGGAGCGCACCGGCTTGCCCCAGCCCTATCTCGAGCAAATCCTCCTCGCGCTCAAGGGCGCCGGACTCGTGCGCTCGAAGCGGGGGGTCGGCGGGGGCTACGTGTTGGCCCGGCCGGCGGCGGAGATCACGCTCGGCCAGATCGTGTCGGCGGTCGACGGGCCGATCACCGCCGGCGACTTCGGCGAGCCGCACCAGAACGGCGCCTGCGATCACGAGGGCCAGTGCGTGCTGCTCGGGGTGTGGGCCGACGTCGGCCGCACGATGCGCACCTACCTCGACAGCTACACCCTCGAGCAAATGGTCGACGCCGCCCGCGGCAAAGCCGTCGCGCCCGCTCCTAGCTGAGCCGTGCCAGCACGGCGGCGAGATCCGCCGGCAGCGCGGAGTCGAAGGCGAGTTCCTCGCCCGTGATCGGATGGGCGAACGCCAACCGCTCGGCGTGGAGGAACGGTCGCGCACACGGGATCGCCGGACGCGCCCGGCCGTAGCGGGTGTCACCGACCACCGGATGCTTGATCGAGGCGAGGTGCACCCGAATCTGGTGCGTGCGTCCCGTCTCGAGATGACACTCGAGCAGCGTCACCGGCGCTGGCGACGTGAATCGGGCCCGAACGTAGAAACGGGTGCGTGCCTCACGGCCGTCGGCCACGATCGCCATCTTCGTGCGCTCACGTTCGGAGCGGCCGATCGGCGCGTCGATCAGGCCCTCGTCGCCCTCGATCACACCCCACGCCAACGCGCAGTACTGCCGCGCCACCTCGCGCGCCCCGAGCATCTCGACGAGTTCCTGGCGCGCCCGCTCGGTGCGGGCCACGACCATGAGTCCCGACGTGCCGGCGTCGAGGCGGTGCACGATGCCGGGCCGCTCAGGCTCGCCCACCAACGCGATTTCCGGGTAGCGGGCCACGAGGCCGTGCACCAGCGTGCCGCGGTCGCGACCGGCGCCGGGGTGCACGACGAGGCCCGCCGGCTTGTCGATGACGACGATGTCGTCGTCTTCGTAGACGACGCTGAACGCGACGTCAGGTTCGGGAACGATGCCGACGTCGGCCAGCGCCGCCACCTCCGCGGTGATCACATCACCCCCGGCCACACGCGTGCTGCCTTTGGTGACGACGCGCCCGTTGAGGGTCACAGCGCCCGACGTGACCATGTCGGTGGCGACGGTGCGGGTGACGTCGGCTTCGAGGGCGACGATGCGGTCGAGGCGCTCGCCGGCGAGGGCGTCAGGAACGGTGACGTTCATTGCCGCCCTCGAAGAAGCTCAACAGCAACAGCAACGCCACGCCGCAGAACAGCGACGCGTCAGCCCAGTTGAACACGGGCCACCACCGAGCGATCTCGACGAAGTCGATCACCCGACCGCCGTTGGCGCGGAACAACCGGTCGACGAGGTTCCCGGCGGCACCGCCGATAACGAGCCCGAACGCGATCGCCTGCGCCACCCGATGGCGCGTCCAGATCGCATACGCGGTCAGTACCGAAATGGTGAGCGACGCCAGCACGGTGAACACCACGCTGCGCCCCGCACCGACGCTGAACGCCGCGCCCGAGTTGTACGTCAGCACGAGCCGCGCACCGAGCACCAGGCGCACCGGCCCGTCGGCCAGCGAATGCTCGGCGATCGACTTGGTGATCTGATCGACGACCACCGAGCCGACGGCCACCCCGAGAACAATCGCCGCCGAGACACGCCGCCGCAGCGGCACGCCAGCCCGCGGCACCGACGACGTATCCGCCGGCGGCGTCAGCGACGTGACAGTCCGCCGGTCTTGCACGCAACGCACTGGCGCGCGTACGGCAACGCTTCGAGGCGGGCCTTCACGATGTTCTGGCCGCACGACTCGCACGTGCCGTACGTGCCCCGTTCGAGCTTGCGCAGCGCGTCGTCGATTTCCTCGGTGATGCTGATCGCCTGCGACGCCAGCGCCAAGTCACGCTCACGGTCGATGGCGAGCGTGCCGCCTTCGCCCGACTCGTCGTCGAACTGCACGTCGCCCGGCTCGGCCTCGCGCATCAGCTCGTCGGCCTCGTCACGCAGCAGGCGCGCCTGCTCGAGGTATTCGGCCTTTTCGGCGAGCAGCAGTTCCTTCTGCTTTTCCTGCCACTTGTCGAGCACGACCTTCTTGGGCCGCTTGGCGGGCGCCGGAGCGGCCGCCTTGGCCGGCGCCGGAGCGGCCGCTTTCGCCGGAGAGGGCGCCTTTGCCGGCGCGGCCTTCTTCGCGGGCGCAGCCTTCTTGGCGACGGGCGCCGGGGCCTTCTTGGCCGGCGCCTTCGCCGGCGCCTTGGTTGCGGTGGCCTTGGCCGGCGCCTTTTTGGTGGCGGTGGTGCTCTTGGCCGCCGCCGACTTCGCCGGCGCCTTCGCCGCCGCCTTCTTTGCTACAGCCATTGCCTGAATCCTTCCCAACCCCTGCCCTAGGGGGCGGCGGAGAATAACAGACTCGGCCCGCCGTCCTATTCCCCGGGGCCGCCTACGTCCCCAAGAGCGGTTTCGCCAGTTCGGGGGCAAGCGTGCGCGAATACGCCGCCGTGATGTGGATGCCGTCCCAGTAGACGGGTGTGCTTCCGATGACCGCCGGGCACGTCGCGTGGTAGCAGAACCAGTCCTCAGGGTCGACGTATGTGACACCGGGTCCGACGGCAGCGGTTTGCTCGGCGCGCCGTACGGCCAGCCAGTCGTCGGACAGCACACCGTTGCAGTCCTGCGGTTTGCTCACCCGCGTGACGCACTCCTGGAGGTTTCCGGAGCGGGGCGGCGCACCGATCACCACGACGCGACGACCGGGAGCGGTCACTTCCTGGAGCGTGTGCACCAGCGCGTCGTGCCACCGGCTGAAGTTCTGTGCGCTGCCCTGCGGGCCCGCGCCGAGGATCTGGTTCGCCTCTTCGTGGTTGCTTGCCATGATCACGAGTTCAGGGTTGATGCGCTGCACCTCGTGCAGGGCCCAGGCGTGGTGCGCAGTGCAGTCCTTGTTCTCCCACTTATGGGTGTCGGAGACCTGCATCGGCGTGTCGACCATGGCGCACGACTTCAACGTCAGCATCTGAATGCGCCAGTCGGTCTCCTTGAGCGCGCCGCGAATGCCCGGCATGTAACTGGCGGCGATGCTGTCGCCGAGCAACACTGCGACGTGCGGCGCCGCCGGGCTGCCGTACGAGCACCGCGCCTCGTTCGCCGCGTTGGTACTGAGGCAGTTGTCGTGGATCATCTCGGGCGCGCCCGCCTTCGGCAACGCGTCGAGCGACGGCGTCAGCGGCCCCCACGACGTCGCCAGCAGCGACGACTTGATCAACGCCTGCAACGGATCGGCCTCGGTCGCAAGCGTGGTCGACGGCGCGGCCGCGTCGAGCGCGGGATCGACGGCGGCGGCCGGAGTCGTCGCCGCAACGTTCGTGGACCCACCGGTGTTCACGAGCGCCCAGGCGAACCAGATTGCGAGCGCGACGGCAGCTGCGGCGAAGCGCAACGCGACCCGCTCGTTGTCTGCGATGAGTTCGCCGAGTCCCCGCCGGCGGGGCCGGACCCATCCCTGCGGCTTCTTCGACAGCCACAGCGAGTGGCGGATCGGCTCTTCGAGCAGCGTGTTGCTCGCGGCCGACAACGCCAACGCGCCCACGAGCGCGATCAACTCGGCTTTGTGCGTGGAGTGCGGGTAGTACGCCGTCGCGAAGATGATCGCCGGCCAGTGCCACAGATATAGCGAGTACGAAATCTTGCCGAGGTAAAGCGACGGCGCGCTGCCCAACGCGAAGCGCTCACCCACTCCGCCGCGCGGATCGGCGGCGAGCAGCACAACGGCCGTGGCGACGACCGGCGCGGCGGCGGCCCATCCGGGGAACGGCGTCGCATCGCTGATGGCCAGCGCCGCGATCGCGATGCCGGCGAGTCCGACCCATGCGCCCGCGGCGCGCACGCGCGGCGTAATGCGCAGCGCGGCGGGCTGGATGATCGACGCAAGCGCACCGATGCCCAACTCCCACGCGCGGGTGAACGCAGAGAAGTAGCTGCCGGCGGGGTCGAGCTTGGTCAGGTGCACGCTGGCGGCGAACGACAGCGCGACGAGTACGAAGCTGACGCCGGCGATGACAGCGGTCGAACGTCGAAGACGTGCGCGTCGGGCGACGGCGAAGGTGACGAAGAGCACCCACGGCCACACGAGATAGAACTGCTCCTCGACCGCCAGCGACCAGTACTGCTGTACGGCCGACTGGGCGCGGTGCGCCGCGAAGTAGTTCGTACCGATCGACGCGAAGTGCACGTTGGCGAGAAAGCCGAATGCCCACCAAGCGTCGACAGTGGTCTGGTGCGCCCGCAGCGACGTGAAGATGACGTGGGCACCGACGACGGTGGCGACCAGCACCAAGACCGCCATCGGCAGGATGCGCCGGGCGCGGCGGGCGTAGAAGTCCCGGATGGAGACGCGGCCAGAACGGTCGAGTTCTCGACTCAGCAGCCCGGTGATCAGATAACCGGAAATGACGAAGAAAACGTCGACGCCGATGAAGCCGCCGCGCGGAAAGCCGAACACGTGGGCACCAAGCACGAGCAGCACCGCCACGGCCCGCAGGCCTTGCACGTCAGCGCGCAGCGGCGCGCGCTCGGAGCGCTGGACGCGCGCGTCCGACAGCAAAACCGGCTGCTCAGATCGTTCGTAACCCCGCACTGCCCCGATGGGAGACAGGGTAGCGGCCTAGCGGCGTTTTCCGCCGCGCCCGGCGTCCTCCATGGCGAGTTCGAGCAGCCGCTCGACGTCGGCTTCGGCGACGCCGTCGATCTGCACCCGCTTGGCCCGGCTGGACTGTCCACTGAGCAGCGTGACCTGCGCCAGCTTCACGTCGAAGGTCGACGCGATGAGCGCGACCACCGCGTCGTTGGCGCGCCCGCCTTCGGGCGGCGCCGCCACGCGCACCTTCACCGCGTCGCCGTGGCGGCCCACGATCGCCGTGCGTCCGGCGCCCGGCTGCACGTGCAGCCGCAGGACGGCGACGCCCGATTCGTCGTTCTCTCCGGCGGTGTAGTCGAACAGGTCGCGAAACATAAGGACGCAACCCTAGGTCCCCATAACATGACGAACTCATGTTTTCGCCGCTGCCCAACGTGCCCGACCACAACGGGCTCGAGCTCGACGTGCTCGAGCTGTGGGCGCGCGCCGACACGTTCAACCGCTTGCGCCGCCAGAACCAGGACGGCCCCAAGTTCCGGTTCATCGACGGTCCCGTCACGGCGAACAAGACGCTGGCGGTGCACACCGCCTGGGGCCGCACGCTCAAGGACGTGTTCCAGAGGTACAAGGCGCTGCGCGGTTTTCACCAGCGATACCAGAACGGCTTCGACTGCCAGGGCCTGTGGATCGAGGTCGGCGTCGAGAAGGAACTCGGCCTCAACTCCAAGCGTGAAATCGAGGAGTACGGCCTCGAGGACTTCGCCCGGAAGTGCCGCGACGTCGTCGTGTGGTCGAGTAACGAGCTGACCAAGGGCTCGATCCGGCTCGGCCAGTGGATGGACTGGGGCAACGACTACTTCACGTTCTCCGACACCAACATCGAATACATCTGGCGCTTTCTCAAGATCGTGCACGAGCGCGACTGGCTCTACCGCGGTCACCGGGCGACGGAGTGGTGCCCGCGCTGCGGCACGTCGATCAGCGCACACGAACTCGCCGGCAGCTACGTCGACCGCACCGACCCGGCGCTGAGCGTGCGCTTCCCGCTCATCGAACGGCCGGGCGAGGCCGTCGTCATCTGGACGACCACGCCCTGGACGCTGCCGGCCAACGTGGCCGCGGCGGTCAACCCGAACGCCGACTACGGGCGCCTGCCCAACGGCGACTGGATCGCGGTGGCCCGCAGGGGCAGCAACGACGAGTTCGTCGAAGTGTTGAAGGGCGAGAACCTCGTCGGGCTCACGTATCACGGTCCCTTCGACGACATGGAGGGCAGCGCGGCGGGCAAGCACCGCGTGGTGGCGTGGGACGAAGTGGCGCTCGACGAGGGCACCGGCATCGTGCACATCGCGCCGGGCTGCGGTAGCGAGGACTTCGAGCTGGCCAAGGACGAAGACCTGCCGGTGATCACGCCCGTCGACGAAGCCGGCCGCTTCTATGCGCAGTTCGGTTGGCTCGCCGGTCGGCAGGCGCACGACGCCGCCGAGGACATCATCGCCGACCTGCGCGCCCGCGACATCCTCGTTGCCGCCGGCACCATCGAGCACCGTTACCCCGAGTGCTGGCGCTGCCACACACCTCTGATCTTCCGCATCTCCGACGACTGGTTCATCGCCCTCGACGAGCTGCGCCAGCCGCTGCGCGACGCCAACGCCAAGGTCGAGTGGACGCCCGACTACATGGGCCGCCGCATGGACGACTGGCTCGTCAACATGGCCGACTGGAACATCTCGCGGCGGCGCTACTACGGGCTGCCGCTGCCGTTCTATCCGTGCAGTTGCGGCGAACTCACCGTCGTCGGTTCGAAGGCAGAGTTGGCCCAACTCGCCACTACATCCCTCGACGGGCTCGAAGAACTCCGTCGCCCGTGGATCGACCGCGTGCCGATCGCGTGCCCGGCCTGCGGCCAGGAAGTGCAGCGCATTACCGAAGTCGGCGACGTGTGGCTCGACGCCGGCATCGTGCCGTTCTCGACGCTCGGCTGGATGAACGACGAGTACATCGAAGGCGGTTACGCCACGGGAGCCGCCGCCGGACTCACGCACGCCGACCTGCCGGACCACGAGTACTGGCAGGAATGGTTCCCGGCCGACTGGGTGTCGGAGATGCGCGAGCAGATCCGGCTGTGGTTCTACAGCCAGCTGTGCATGTCGGTGGTACTGACGGGCGAGGCGCCGTACCGCAAGGTGCTCGGCTACGAGAAAATGCTCGACGAGACCGGGCGCGAGATGCACGGCTCGTGGGGCAACATGATCGAAGCGCCCGACGCCTTCGAACGCATGGGCGCCGACGTCATGCGGTGGCAGTTCTCGATGCAGCCACCGAACCAGAACCTGCTGTTCGGGTTCGGCCCGGCGCACGAGATCCAGCGCAAGCTGCTGACGCTGTGGAACAGCGTCACGTTCTTCGTGCAGTACGCCAACATCGCCGGCTTCACGCCCACCGGATCGTTTGACGCGCCCACGACCAACCTCGAAGCGCTCGACGACTGGCTGATCGCCCGCACGCAGCAGCTCGTCGCCGAAGCCACCGACGGCTACGAAACGTACCTGTCGCCCAACGTGCTGCGCGCCTTCGAGGAGTTCGTCGAGGACCTGTCGAACTGGTACGTGCGCCGGTCGCGTAAGCGCTTCTGGAACGGCGACGACGCCGCGCTGTCGACGCTGTGGTTCGCGCTCGTCACCGCCCTGCGCGTGATCTCGCCGATCATGCCGTTCCTGGCCGAGCATCTGTGGCAGAACCTCGTCACCGGCGCCGTGCCTGACGCCGCTGATTCGGTATTCCTGGCCGGCTGGCCCGAGGTGGCGGTGCCCGACCAGGAGTTGCTCGACGAGGTGGCGGAGATGCGCGCCGTGGTCGAACTCGGCCGCGTGGCGCGATCGCAATCGGGCATCCGCAACCGCCAGCCGCTGCCGCGGTTGATCGTCGAGGGTGCGCGGCGCGCACAGCGCCACGCCGAGGAGATCGCGGCGGAGCTGCGCGTGAAGGAAGTGGTGTTCGGCCCGATCGAAGCGACCGAGTTGCGCGTTCGTCCGAACCTGCCGGTGCTCGGGCCGCGCCTGGGCAAGCAGCTGGGCGCGATCCGTGCCGCGTTGCAGAACGGCGAGTTCGAGGCGCTCGACGACGGCGCCTTCCGCGTCGCCGGCCACGACCTGTCAGCCGACGAGGTCCTCGTGGAGAAGACGCAGGCCGAGGGTTGGGTCATCGCCTCGAACGAAGGCGTGTCCGTCGGCCTCGACACCGCGATCGACGACCAACTCGCGCGCGAGGGCCGCGTCAACGACCTGGTGCACCACGTCAACGTGCAGCGCAAGGACGTGCTCAAGCTCGAGATCACGGACCGCATCACGCTCGAACTCGCGGCGAGCGACGCCGACTTGCTGGACTACGCCGAGCGGATCGCGGCCGAGACCCTGGCCGTGTCGGTATCCGTGGGCAGCGGCGACCTCGCGATCGCCAAGGTCACCGAGTAACTATTCGGCGGCCTTCTTGGTGGCCGCGGCCTTTTTGGCCGGAGCCTTCTTGGCCGGAGCCTTCTTGACGGCCGCGGCGGCCTTCTTGGCGGGCGCCGCCTTCTTCGCCGGAGCGGCCTTCTTGGCCGCCGGCGCCTTGGCCGGCGCCGCCTTCTTGGCGGGGGCCTTCTTGGCCGCCGGGGCCTTCTTGGCCGCCGGGGCCTTCTTCGCAGCCGGAGCCTTCTTGACCGGTGTCTTGGCGGCGGCCGGGGCGGGCGTGGGCGCCAGCAGTTCGTTGATCTTGTCGAGGATGGCGCCGCGATTGGCGCCGGCCTGCTCGTGGTCGCGCACGCGCTCGAGTTCGTCAGCGTAGAGCTGGGGCAGCAACGGCAGGATCTCGTTCGCCCGCAGGTCGTCGTAGTCCTCGATCGGGAACGGCTCCTCCTCTTCGACGGGCGGAAGACCGACGGCGATCTCCTCGACGACCGGCGACGCGATCGTCGGCTCCTCCTCGACCGGAAGCTGCTCGGCGAGCGCCGGGTTCTCACGCGCCGCGATCTCGCTGTCGATGCGGCGCAGCACGCTGGCGCGGGCCTTGCCCGCCTCTTCGCGCGCCCGCACCTGCCGCAGCTCGGTGGCCGAGAGGGCGCCGAGCATCGGGACGACTTCGGTGACGAGCAGCTCGTCGTAGTTGGCGATCGGGAAGCCCTCGTCGGCCGTCGCCAGCGGTTCGTCGAGCGGCGACGGACCCGCCGCCGCGGTGACCCGGGAAGCCCCCGCACTCCGGCCCGCGATGATCAGGATGACGGCAGCGGCGACGCTGCAACCAATCGACACGTAGATCAGCCCGACTGCGTCCTTGGCGAAGCCAAGCAGCAGTGTCACCGCGCTGACGATGACGAGTCCGATTGTTACCAAGAGCACCACGTGAGCATCCTCCGGGGGGTAGGCGCGGTCGGCGATGACTCTAGCCGTCCCTCACCGAAAGGCCAGGGTTAGGCGGATGCGTCAGCCAGCGAATTCGTCGTCGTCGCGGGGTCCCAGCGGCGACTGGTCGAGCATGGCGGCGCGCAGCTCGGCGAAGAACGGATCGTCATCCGCGTCGGCCGCCTCGAAGCTCGGCGGGGCGTTCACCCCCTGCTGGGCCCGGCTGAGAACGGCGGCATCACCGCTGGTCGTCGGCTCGGGCGCCGCCGCCGGGCCCGGGGCCGGGGCCGGGCGGGACGCACCTACAACCGGCTGGCCCTTGGGGGGCGTGTGCTTCGGATTGGGCAGCGGCGCCGCGACCGGCGCCGGCGTTGCCGCCTTCGGACGGGCCACGGCAGGCATCGGCGGCTCGGGTGCCGGCTCCGCCTTGGCCTGGGGCTGCGGTGCGGGGACCGGCCTCTCGCGCGGCGGCGTGTTCGTGCCCGCGGCACGCGCGGCGGCGAGCTTCTCCTGCGGCGGCGTGGGCAAGCTCACCGGTTTCGGCGTCGGCGCGTCGCCCGAGTCGCGCACGTTGTCGATGCGGTCAGCCACGTCGACCAGCGCGCGCTTGATGCGCGAACGCTCGCCGTCGAGCCATGAGGTCAACTGCTGAACCTCGCCGAAGAGTTGATCCCGCGCTGCCTGGAGCCGCTCGAGATCGGCGCGCAGTTCCTGCTGCGCCTGCTCGGCGAGCTGCGCCGAAGAGTCCTCGGCGCCCGCGATCATGCGCCGCGCCTTCTGCTCGGCGGCGCGCACGAGGCGTTCGGCTTCGGCCTTCGCTTCGTGGATGGCGAGATCGGCCGTGCGCTGCGCCAGCGCCAGCGTCCTGACCGCCTCGTCGGCTTTGGGCGCGACCTCCACGGGCGCGGCGGCGCGGGCGCGCTCGGTGGCGTCGCGCAAACGCGCCAGGAGCACTTCGAGGCCGCGTGCCACCGACTCGAGGAACTCATCGACGTCGTCTGGGTGGTAGCCGCGGAGCTTGTCCCGGAAGGTTGCGGATCGGAGGGTTTCCGGAGTCAAGTCCATGTGTTCGTTACCTAACTGCGTTGGCCAATAGTTCCAACCCGATGATGACGATCATCGGCGACAAGTCGAAGCCGCCCATCGGGGGAAGCGCCCGCCGCACCGGGCCGAGTACCGGCTCGGTCACGTTGTACAGCACGCTGTACACCGTCTCCATCGGGCTACCCCGGGAGATCGGAAACCAGCTGAGGATGATGCGAATGAAAACGACAATCGCGTAGAGATCGATGAGCCTCGCGAGCTGGGCCACCTACGCGTAGAGCCCGCGCTCGGCGAGACGAGCCTTTTCGTCCTCGGGCATCTCGATGTCCGCTGGCCGGAGCAAGTACACCTTGTTCGCCGTCTTCTCCATCTTGCCGAGCAATCCGGCTTGGAGCCCCGAAGCGAAGTCGACCATACGCCGCGTGAGGTCGTCGGGGACCGCCTGCAGGTTGACTAGCACGAAGTCGCCCTCGCGGGCGTGCGTCGCGATCTCTTCGGCGTCCTTGAACTCCTGCACCACCACGACGTGCACCTTGGGCGCCGCCTTGGGTGGAGCGACGGGGCGTACGACGGGACGCGGCATCACACCTTGCGGCAGCGGCGTCACCGTTTCGTCGCGTTGCAGCGTTCGCACCGCGCCCGCGCTGGGATCAGGGTCGGCCGTGCGGCCCACGCGCACCGGTCCGCTGGGGATCGGTTCGTCGTATGGCTCGAAGTCGTCGTAGTCGTCATCGGCAAGGCCAAGAAACGACATCGCCTTTTGAAAACGGCCCATTGTTCCTCCTCGAACGCTTCAGTCTACGTCGTCGCGCCTGTTGATTCGGGGCATTGGACGCGCGCCAAACAGCGCGGTTCCGACCCGAACCATCGTCGATCCGCAGGCAACGGCGACGTCGATGTCATCGGACATGCCGAGCGAGCGGACGGGCAAGCCCAACTCGTCTGCACAATGCACGACCGCGGTGAACCCGGGTCGTGCGGCGTCCGGTCCGCCGTGCGGACCGACCGCCATGAGCCCGCGCACGACCAAGCCGTCGGCTTGGAGGTCGCGCACGAGCGCGGGAACCGCGGCGAGGGAAGTGCCGCCGCGGTTGGGATCGTCGGTCAGGTTCACCTCGACCAGCACCGCCGCCCCGGGCGCATGGCGGGCGATCGCGGGGCCCAGTTGGGGTCGGTCGACCGACTGCCACAACGCGACGTAGCGCGCCACCTTGCCGATCTTGTTGCGTTGGATCTGGCCGAGGAAGTGCCAGCGCACGCGCGGGTCGTCGGCGCGCTGCGCCTTTTCCGCGAGGGCGTCGGCGCGATTCTCGCCGATGTCGAACAACCCGGCGGCGAGTGCCTCGACCACGGCGTCGTCGCGTTGTTGCTTCGTGACGGCCACGACGGTGACAGCGCCGGGATCACCGCCGGCGCGAGCAATCCGGTCGCGCAACGCTGCGAGGTTCTCGGCGACGCTCATGCCAGCCACGCGACGGTCGCCTGGCGCTGCTTGTCGGCGCGGGCGCGATATGACCAGTAGCCCGGTGTATGCGCGGTGCAGGCGTCTTCGGCGTGGACCAACCTCACGTCATTGCGCTCGAGACTCGCCCGCACCGCGGCGGGCAGGTCGAGCGCCGGTGTCCCCTGCGACGTGGCGCCGCGCACGCCCGCGCCGAGCGCATCGGCGATCGCTGCGAGGTCGTCTGCGCCGAACTCGTAGCACTCGGGATGGATGCAAGGCCCGAGCACGGCAGAGATGCCTTCGGCGTCGCGGGCGCGCATGATCGCCACCGTGGCGTCGACGACGCCGGCGACGAGTCCCTTCCACCCCGCGTGCACCACCGCGACGCACGGCAAGTTGTCGGCGACCAGCACGATCGGGGCGCAGTCGGCGGTCACGACGGCGACCGCAGCGCCGGGCACGAACGCGACCGCGGCGTCGGCTGCGGCGCCCGCGTACGCGCCGGGTTCGTCGACGGACACGACTTCGCGTCCGTGTTGCTGGCGCAGCCACGTCCAGGGACCGGCGAACACAGAACGACGCCGCGCGGTGAGCGCGGCGTCGTCTGTTGCGTCCGGCGGGGAGAAGTCGCCGTCAGACGTCTGAGTAAATCGAATCTCGGCCGCGCCCAACTTCACGTAACTGGGCGCACCGTTATTTCAGGAAGCTGGGAACGTCGAACTCGTCGTCGCCCTCGTCGTCGAAGTCATCGCGTGCGGAAAGACCGAGACCGCGACCGCTCTCGCCGAGGCCACCGCGCTTGTCGTCCCACCGCTCGAAGCCCGCGGCGATGACGGTGACCTGCACTTCGTCGCCCATGGCGTCGTCGACCACGGTGCCGAAGATGATGTTGGCGTCGGGGTGCGCGTGCTCGTGCACGATGCCCGCCGCCGACTGCACCTCGAACAGACCCAGATCGCTGCCGCCCTTGATGTTGAGCAGGATGCCGCGAGCGCCTTCGATCGAGGCTTCGAGCAGCGGGCTGGTGATGGCGCTGCGGGCGGCGACGGTGGCGCGGTCGTCGCCGGACGCGGTGCCGATACCCATGATGGCGGTACCGGCGTTGCTCATGACCGCCTTCACGTCGGCGAAGTCGGTGTTGATGAGGCCCGGCGTCGTGATGAGGTCGGTGATGCCCTGCACGCCTTGCAGCAGGACTTCGTCGGCCACCTTGAATGCGTTGACCATCGAGGTCTTGTCGTTCGACACCGTGAGCAGCCGGTCGTTGGGGATGGTGATGAGCGTGTCGACCTTCTCGCGCAGCTTCTGGATCCCCGACTCTGCTCGCACGGCGCGCTGACGGCCTTCGAAGCCGAACGGACGGGTTACGACTCCGATCGTCAGCGCGCCGAGCGACTTGGCAATCTCCGCCACGACGGGCGCGCCACCGGTACCGGTGCCGCCACCCTTGCCGGCGGTGATGAAGACCATGTCCGCGCCCTTGAGCATCTCCTCGATCTCGTCGCGGTGCTCTTCGGCGGCCTGGCGGCCGATCTCGGGATCGGAGCCGGCGCCGAGGCCGCGGGTGAGCTGGCGGCCGATGTCGAGCTTGACGTCGGCGTCGCTCATCAGGAGTGCCTGGGCATCGGTGTTGATGGCGATGAACTCCACGCCCTTCAGCCCGGCGTCGATCATGCGGTTGACCGCATTGACGCCACCGCCGCCGATGCCGACCACTTTGATGACGGCGATGTAGTTCTGCGTTGCACCGGGCATAGGTCCCGATTCCTCCTGGATTCTTAGGGAAGTACGCCCGAGTTCCCCAGCAAAACCCTCAACCTCAACCTCAAGGTCAGTGTTATGTCAAGCTCTCGTGGCGGTCGAGACATTAGCGTTGACCGCCGGAAGTTTCAAGGTTTGGTGTGGGTTACGGCCGGAGATTGCGGCACGCGCACGTCGATCACCGTGCCGGGAGCGTGCTGTGCAGCCAGGACGGCCTCGGCGGCGGCGAGCTTGTCCTGCACGCCCGTGGCTTCGCCCAGCCGCACGGTGACCGGCCCGTGCAGGGTGAGCTCGTAGGTGGGCGGCGACCCGGCGAGGCGGTGCACCGACTCCACCTGGGCCGCCAGGCCCTTGGACAACGCCGCCAGGATGCGGACGGCGCCGAGCACCGCCGGCTTCACCGTCTGTCCCGGGCCCGGCACCTTGTCCCCCGGCGCCAGGGTGATGGCGTAGGTGTGGTCGGGCGGGGTCTTGACCGTGGCGAGCACGCGGCCGGTGCCGTCGACGACGGCGACGCCGTTGGGCACTCCGATCACCCCGAGGGCGGTGCGCTCGGTCACGCGGATGCGCACGGTGTTAGGCCACTTGCGGGTTACCTCGGCGTGCTCGATCCACGGCAGGCGCTCGGCGCGCTGCGCCAGGGCGAACCGGTCGAGCGAGATCATCGGAGCGCCGCGGTGCTCGAGGCCGGTGGCGACCAGCAGGCTGGCGACGCTGGTGTGCTCAGCGCCGGAGACCTGCACACGCTTGACGGCCATCACCGGCGACACCAGCAGGCCGACAAGGGCTCCGACCACGACCACGATCCCGGCGACGGTCGTGAGCCGTCGCCGGCGCCGGCGCGTGGCGTCGGCGCGCACCTGCGCCCGGCGCTTGGCGACGCGCGGGTCGACCTTTGGCGGGCTCACGGTTCGCTGAACCCGATCATCCGCACCTCGGTGCGCAACGCGACGCCGGTCGCCGCCAGCACGCGGCGCTGCACCTCGCGAATCAGTGCGTGCACATCGTCGGCCGAACCGTCTCGGTCGGCCTGGATGAAGTTGGCGTGCTTGGGCGACACTTCGGCGCTGCCGATGCGCAGACCTTTCAGCCCGCAGGCGTCGATGATGCGCCCGGCGCTGTCGCCTTCGGGATTGGTGAAGATCGACCCGGCGTTCTGGCCACCGGGTTGGTTCTCGCGCCGCCAGCGCACGATCTCGGCGATCTTCGCCTCGGCCGCGCCCGGCGCGACGGGATGGACGTTGAAGACCGCCTCGGTGACGACGTGGGCCGTACCAACCGCCGTGTGCCGGTACGTCGCCGAGAGCTGGTCGACCGACCGCTCGCCGTCGGGGCCACCGCGCAGGTCGACAAAGCTCCACGACCGCAGACACGAGGCAACGTCGGAGCCGTGACCACCGGCGTTCATCCGCACCGCGCCGCCGACGGTTCCGGGAATGCCGACGGCCCACTCGAGTCCCCCGACGTCGAGTGCCGCGGCCCGGCGCGCCACCTCGGGGAAGGAACGCCCACCCCCGGCGCGCACGTAGTTGTCGTCGGTACCGGTGACGACCTGCACGTCGGCGAGGGCGTCCTCGAGCGTGACGGCGATGCCGCCGAAGCCGGCGTCGGCCACGAGCATGTTCGAGCCCTTACCGACAACCAGCACGTCGATGTTCGTCTCCATCACCGCCGTGCGTACGCGTCGTAGATCGCTCAACTCACGCGCCACGACGAACAACGCAGCGTTCCCGCCGACGCGGTAGGTCGTGCGCGCCCCGAGCGGTGCGTCGCGTGTCGTGAGCGGGCCGAGAACCTTGGCCGCCGCGTCGACGGCGGAGATCGTCACGGGATCGCGGCGACTTCGTCGGGCACCGAAGTCAGGTCACCCGCCGACAGCAGCAGACACAGCTCACCCGGCTGCATGACTCCCACCAGGTGCTCGGCGAGGTCGGCGCGGCCCGGTAGCCACGTGACGCCGAGGTCGGGATTCGCCGCCCGCACCGCCTCGACGATCAAGTGCCCGGTGACCCCCGGCACCGGCGCCTCGCGCGACCCGTAGATGTCGGTGACGATGACGTGATCGGCACCGTCGAACGCGTGGGCGAACTGCGGCGCCAGCAGCTGCGTGCGCGAGTACAGGTGCGGTTGGAACACGGCGACGATGCGCTCCCACTTGCCGTCGCGCGCCGCCGCGATAGCAACGGCAACCTCGTCGGGTAGGTGGGCGTAGTCGTCGACGTAGTCGACACCGCGGTACGTGCCCCGGAACTGGAAGCGCCGCGCCACGCCGGTGAAGCGCGACAGCGCCCGCTGGGTGGCGTCGACCGGGACGCCCAGTTCGAGCGCCATGGCGGTGGCGACCGCCGCGTTGCGCACGTTGTGCAGCCCCGGCGTCGGCATGGTGTAGTTCCCGAGCGCGTGGCCGCCGCGCCGGAGGCGGAACCGAACGGTGGAACGCTCGCGTTCGATTTGGTCGACGGTGTAGCGGCTGTGCTCGTCGAGACCGACCGAGATCACGTTGCGCGCCCCCTCCACCAACTCGAGCAGGTCGGGTGCGTCTCCGACGACGACCGGACCATCGGTCTCGCGGGCAAAGCGGGCGAAGGCGTCGCGCACGGCGTCGTAGTCGCCGTAGAAGTCGAGGTGGTCGGCGGCGACGTTGGTGATGATCGCCGCCTGGCGCGGCAGTTGGAGGAACGTGCCGTCACTCTCGTCGGCTTCGACGACGAACCACTTTCCGGTGCCCCACACGCCGCCGCCGCCGATCTCGTTGACCTCGCCGCCGATGATGAACGACGGGTTCCATCCGGCTTCGACGAGCATGAGCGCCAGCATCGAGGTGGTCGTCGTCTTGCCGTGGGTGCCGGCGACGGCGATCGTGGCCCGCTGGGCACAAATGGCAGCGAGCATCTCGGCGCGTGTGTAAACGGGTATCGAAGCGGCGCGCGCCGCGACGACTGCGGGATTCGTGTCGCGAATGGCGGTGCTCACCGTCACCGCGTCGGCGCCGGCGATCTCGTCGCTCGTGTGGCCGACGCGCGTGGCCACGCCGGCCGCGCCGATACGCGCCAGCACCGCGCTGTCGCGGGCGTCGGAACCGCTGACGGTGTGGCCCATCGCCGTGAGCACGGTGGCAATGGCCGACATGCCGGCGCCGCCGATACCGACGACGTGGATGTGCTGGGGACGTTCGAGGTCGATCACCGGCTCGGCTTCGCCGAGGCGGGGCGTCGCTGCCGCGCCACGTTCACGAGGATGCCCGCCGCCGCCATGCCGAAGATCGTCGAGGTGCCGCCGAGCGACACGAACGGCAGCGGCACACCCGTCACGGGCAGCACGCCAACGACCGCGGCCATGTTCAGCGCCGCCTGTCCGACGAGCCACGCGGTGATGCCACCGGCGACGAGCGCGCCGAACGCGTCGGGCGCGCGCGTGGCGGCCCGGATGCCGAACACCGCGAGCGCCACGAACAACGCCACGACGCCGATCGAGCCGAACAGCCCGAGCTCCTCGCCGATGATCGCGAAGATGAAGTCCGTGTGGGCGTTGGGCAAGAAGCCCCACTTCGACTTGCTGGCGCCGAGACCGACGCCGCGGACGCCGCCCGAGCCGAGGCCGACGAGCGCCTGTACCTGCTGGTAACCGCTACCGCTCGCCGACTTGAACGGGTCGGCGAAGGACAACAAGCGCTCACGGCGGTACGGCTCGAAGATGGCAACGAACGTGCCGACGACGCCGATACCACCGAGGCCGGCGAGCAACGGCTTGAGCGGGATGCCGCCGAGGATGAGGACCGCCAGCACGGTGCCGAGGATGATCATGCCGGTGCCCATGTCGGGCTCGCCCATTACGAGCACGAGCGCCACGAGCGTGACGCCACCGATCACGTACAGCGGCGCCGGGCCCTCCCGCTGCGGTGGATGCCGGGCGAGGATGTCGGCAGAGAAGAGGATCAGCGCCAGCTTCGCCAGCTCGGAGGGCTGGAACTGGAGCGGTCCCACGCCGAGCCAGCGGCGGGCGCCGTAGGCCGTCTGTCCGAGTCCGGGCACCAGCACGCACGCCATGAGGAACAACACGACGGCTACGGCTGGGGCGGCGAACTTGCGCCACACGTGGTAGTCGACGCGGGCCGTGAGCCAAAGCGCCACGCCGCCGAGGCCGACGTAGATCGCCTGGCGGACGAAGAAGTACCACGACGATCCGTAAGTACGCAGGGCGTCGACCGACGAGGCGGACAGCACCATGACGAGTCCGACGACACACAACGCGGCGATGACGACGAGCAGCGGACGTCCGGGGTCGACGCCCGCGTCGGGACGCGGCGCCTTGGCGCGCAGGTCGCGCGCGGTCTTCACGCCGTTGCCCCCGCGTGCTCGCGCACGGCACGGGCGAAGTCGTCGCCACGCTGCGCGTAGTCGCGGTACGCGTCCCACGACGTGCACGCCGGCGACAGCAACACCGCGTCGCCGACCCGCGCTTCCTCCGCGGCGGCGGCCACCGCTTCGTCCATCGACGCGGCCATGCGCACCGGCCGCACACCGTCGAAGGCGTGCACGACTTCGCCTGCGGCGGCGCCGATGGCGATGACGGAGCGCACGTGCGCGGCGCCTTCAGCCAGCACCGAAAGGTCGAGTCCCTTGTTCTTGCCGCCGGCGATCAACACGGCGGAGGAAAAGGCGCGCAGCGCGGTGAGCACGGACGCGGGCGTCGTGGCCTTCGAATCGTCGAAATACGGCACCCCACCAATGTGGCCTACCAGCTCGATCCGGTGAGGGAGCCCCCGGAACTCCCGCAGCACGCGGGCGCAGACGTCGGCGTCGACGCCGACGGCCAAGGCGGCGCACGCCGCGCTCAGTCCGTTGGTGATCTCGTGAGGGAACGGCCGCGCCATGTCCGCGACCGCACCGAGGTCTTCGCCCTGAGGGCCGCGCAACCGGCCCTCGACGACGTGCGCGTCACCCGCCTCGACGCCGAAGGTGACGGCACGCGACTTGACGACGTGGGCGGCCGCCATCACGACCGGATCCTCGGCGTTGAGCACCGCGACGTCGGCTTCGGTCTGGTTGGCGAAGATCTGCGCCTTCGAGCCGACGTAATGCTCGAGGTTCGGGTGCCAGTCGAGATGGTCGGGCGTGAGGTTCGTCCACACCGCCACGAGTGGATGAAACGCCGAGCCGACGTCGGCGAGCTGAAAGCTCGACATCTCCACCACGTAGAACTCCGCCGGTTCCTCGACGGCGTCGAGGATCGGGAAGCCGACGTTGCCCGTTTCGATCGCGGTGCGACCGGAGGCGTTCAGCATCTCGGTGATCAGACGCACGACGGTGCTCTTCCCGTTGGTACCGGTGACGGCGATCATCGGCGTGCTCGTTCGCCGCGCCGCCAACTCGACGTCGCCCACCATCGGCTTGCCGGCGGCGTCGGCCGCGGCGCGCAACGGATGCGCGAGGGGAAAGCCAGGGCTCACGACGACGGCGTCGACGTCGGGCAACACAGCCGCGGCGAACGCCGCGGTCGAACCGACGCGCGCGACGCCGAACTCCTCGGCGACGCGCCGCGCAGTGGCTTCGTCGTCGTCGTAGCCGTAGACCTCGTCGCCGTCGCGACGCGCCATGCGGATGACGGACTGGCCCGTACGCGCCAACCCGGCCACGAGCAGCTTCATCAGTCGATCCCGCCGTGGGTGATGAACGTGGCGTAGAAGAGACCCAGCGCCAGCGCGGTGGTCATGGCCACGAAGATCCAGAAGCGAATGGTGATGGCCGTCTCCGCCCAGCCGCCGAGGTCGAAGTGATGATGGATCGGCGCCATGCGGAAGATGCGCTTCTTGGTCAGCTTGTAGCCCGTCACCTGCAGCATCACCGAGAGGCTTTCGATCACGTACAGCGCGCCGATGAGGGGCAGCAGCAACTGCGTGCTCGTCATCAAGGCTAGAGAGCCCAGGCCCGCGCCGATGCCGAGGGCGCCGACGTCGCCCATGAAAATTTTCGCCGGGGCCGCGTTCCACCACAGGAACCCGGTGCACGCCCCCATCATCGAAGCGGCGACGAGCGCCAGGTCGAGCGCTTGGGGCACGTGGTAGTACCCGACGTGACGGAACTCCCAGAAGCCGATCACCACGAACGCGGCGAAGCAGACAGCGGCCGAACCCGCAGCGAGGCCATCGAACCCGTCGGCGAGGTTCACCCCGTTGGTGGTCCCGGCGATCATGAACACCGCCAGCGCCACCCACCCGATGCGGCCGAGGTGCCACCCAGGTCGGTTGTAGCTGACAAACGAGAGCGTGGTGTGCACATCGGCGACGCGGATGGCCAGTACGGCGAATGTGACGGCGACGATGAGGAGCCCGACCATCTTGGTGCGGGCGCGCAGCCCGAGGTTGCGGTCGTTGCGGACCTTGATGAAGTCGTCGAGGAAGCCGACGAACGCCGCGCCGATCACGACCGCCATGGTGAGCAGACCACCCCAGGTGAAGATCGTCCCCTCGCGCACGTGGGCGACCGCGTAGCCCGCCGCTGCGCCGGCCACGATCATCACGCCGCCCATCGTCGGCGTGCCCTGCTTGTGCGCGTGCATCTCGAGGAGTTCTTCTTGGATCGGCTGGCCGATGCCGCGCGCCGCGAGCGCGCGAATGAACAGGGGCATGCCGAGCAGGGGCACGGCGAGCGACACCGCCCCAGCAATGAGGAGTGCGACCACTTAGCGGGCGAGCTCCCTCAGCACGTCACGCGCCACCGCACGGTCGTCGAAGGGCAACACCTCGTTGCCGATCGTCTGCGTGGTCTCGTGGCCCTTGCCGGCGATGAGCACAACGCCACCCGGCGCGGCATGCGTGATCGCTTCGCGGATCGCCGCGGCACGATCGACTTCGACGATGACCCGAGATGGGTCGCGCAGCCCCGATTGCATCTCGTCAAGAATCGCACGCGGATCCTCGGATCTTGGGTTATCCGAGGTCAGGACGACGCGATCGGCCATCTGCTCCGCCACCGCCGCCATCAGCGGACGCTTGGCGCGATCACGATCGCCACCGCAGCCGATGACGATGGTGACCTCGCCGTCCTGCCTGACGGTGCCTCGCGCCGCCCGCAGCGCAACCTCGACGCCGTCGGGCGTGTGTGCGTAGTCCACGACCACCGCAAACGGTTGCCCCATGTCGACGTATTCGAAACGGCCGGGCACCGAACGCAACGACGACAGCCCGTCGAGCACGGCCTGGGCGGTGAGGCCGAGCACTTCGCCTACGTTCGCGGCAACCACGGCGTTCGCGACGTTGTGTTCCCCGGCGAGGTGCAGCACTCCGGTCGCACCGTTCCAGCGAATCGCCTCGCCTTCGATGCTGAAGTCGCGGCGCGTGCACCGCACGACGTCGAGGTCGTTTTGCTCGGCCATACCGGCCAGACGCGTGCCCCACTCGTCGTCGACGCAGATCACTGCGGCGCGGGCGCGCTCACGGGTGAACAACATGGCCTTGGCCGCGAAGTAGTCCTCCATCGTGCCGTGGAGGTCGAGGTGGTCCTGGCTGAGGTTGGTGAAGGCAGCGACGTCGTAGACGATCTCGTCGACGCGCCGCGCCACCAGGGCTTGCGAAGAGACCTCCATCGCGACCGCGGCGAAGTCGTCGTCGCGGAAGCCGGCGAGTATTGCTTGCAGATCCGATGACTCGGGAGTGTTCGGCGGAGCGCCCGGCACGTGGGCCGACAGCGTGCCGACAGTGGCGGTGCGGACGTCGTTGGCGTCGAGGATCGCTTGGATCATCGCCACCGTCGTCGTCTTGCCGTTGGTACCGGTGACGCCGACCATGGTCATCGCGTCAGCGGGGTGATCCCAGAAGTTGGCGGCGGACCGCGCCATGGCGCGGCGCGTGTTGCGCACGACGATCTGGGCGACGTCGAGCGGCAGCGCGCGTTCGCACAACAGCGCGGCCGCGCCGGCGCGCACCGCACCGGCGGCGAAGTCGTGACCGTCGACCGACGCGCCGGTCAGACACACGAAGAGCGAACCGGCCTGCACGCGCCGCGAGTCGTGCGTGACGCCGACGACGTCGGGATCGTCGCCGATCACCTCGAGGGCGTCGAGTCCGCGGACTACCTCTGAGAGCAGCACGGGACCGAAGTCGTAGTCGCGCCGATCGGCACGTCCCCGTCGCCCTGTGTCACTTGTGCCGTGGCAACCGTGGGCGCCGGCGCCGCGGCCGCCGCTGTCGACGACGGGGCGACGCGCAAGTCGCGCAGCGCGGCGCGGGCCAGTTCCGAGAACACCGGCGCGGCGACGAGACCACCGAAGATCGGCTGCGGCTCGTCGAGCATCACGATGGTGCTGATCGCCGGGTGATCGGCCGGCGCGAAGCCGGCGAAGCTCGACATGTAGGCGCCGTCGATGTAGCCCTTGCCCCCGGGCGCAGGCTTGCGTGCCGTGCCGGTCTTTCCGGCGACGCGGTAGCCCGGGATCTGCGCCAGCGTTCCGGTCCCGGACTTCACCACCTCTTCAAGCATGGCGGTTACCGCGGTCGCCGTAGAGACCGACACGGCACGGCGAGCGCGCGCCGCCGGCACGGCGTGGCGTACGCCGTTGCCGTCGACGGTGGCGCGCACGAGACGCGGCGGCACGTACATGCCGCCGTTGGCGACGGCGTTGTACGCCGCCAGCATCTGGAGGGCGGAGACCGACACGCCCTGACCGATCGGGATCGAGCCCATGTCCGTGCTGTACCAACTCGAAACGGGCCGCAGCAGGCCCGCGGATTCACCCGGGAAGCCAATGCCCGTCTTGACTCCGAAGCCGAAGTCCGACAAGTAGTCGCCGAGCCGCTGAGCGCCCAGGCGCTGGGCAATCATGATCGTTCCGATGTTCGACGACTCGCGCATGATGTCGGTCGGGCCCCAGTTGACGACGGCGTGTGGATCGTGGTCGGTGAATACGTGGTTACCGACCTTGTAGTGATCCGGCACGTTGAAGCGGTCCGTCACCTTGATGGCGTTGTCCTCGAGCGCGCCGGCGATCGTGATGAGTTTGTTGACCGAGCCGGGCTCGTACACGTCGGTCACCGCCGAGTTGCGCGCCGCCTGCACGACCTTGCCGGTCTTCTCGTCCGTGTGAAGGTTGGCCATCGCCATGATGTCGCCCGTCTGGGTGTTCATGACGACGGCGACGCCGCCCTTGGCGTGCGACGACACGATCTCGTCGGACAGCAACCGCTCGGCGTCGTACTGGAGGCCGCGGTCGATGGTGAGCTCTAGGTCGTTGCCCGGCACGCTCGGTGTGACCTTCTTCTCGCCCGACGCGATGCGCCGCATGTGACGGTCGGCGTCGACGGTGATCGTGCCCGGTTTGCCGGCAAGCGTCGATTCGTACTGGCGCTCGATGCCGCCGAGGCCGTCGTTGTCGAGGCCGACAGCGCCGAGCAGCGGCGCGGCCAGGTCTCCGGCAGGACGCATGCGCGCCGACTCGTCGGTCTCGGCGACGCCCGCCAGGTGCAGATCCTTCACTTTGCGCGCCGTAGCGTCGTCGACCTTGCGCGCCAGGTACACGAAACGCCCCGGTTTGGTGAGCGACGTCTGCAGTTGCTTGATCGGCATGTTCAGGATCGGCGACAGCGCCTTGGCGGCGGCGAGTGGGTCCTCGATCAGGGTCGGGTCGGCGTAGATCGTCGTGCGGTCGATCGACAGCGCCAGGTCGCGCCCGTTGCGGTCGAGGATGCTCCCCCGCGTTGCCGCCAAGTTGATCGTGTGGCGCGTCTGGTTGACCGAGAGCGCTTCGAAGCGGTCGTGCTGCACGCCCTGCACGTACACCAGCTTCACCACCACCACCGACAGCACGAGGAACAACGCCAGCGCCAAGGCCATGACGCGTCCGGCCGACGGCATGGGCTCGCCCACCTGATAGCGACGGATGGCGCGATCGCGCACGACTGGGCGCGTCCGCGTCTGCGGGCGCGGCCGTACCGCCCGACGGTCGTCGAGGGCGATCGTCACTTCTGGGCGAGCTCGGCTTTGACGAGGCGCCAGTCGGGAGCGTCGGTGACGTGGTCGTCGGTGTCGACGGGATCGTCGGCCACCGGCGGGACGTAGTTGACCTTGGCCGGCTCGATCATGCCGAGGCGGTTGTGGGCGGCGGCGACGATGCGCTCGGGCGATTCGAGCTCGGCCACCTGATAGCGCAGCTTCTCGTAGCGCTGCTGCGCGGCGTCGACGCGACGGTTGAGCTTGTCGAGCCGGTCCTGGTTCTGGGCCACGATCACCTGCGAGATGGCGACGCCGAAGGCGAGCGCGATCGTGATCGTGGTGCACATCGTCACGAGCAGGCGCCGCCGCTGACGCGCCGACGTGCGGCGGGCCCGGGCCTGCTTGGGAAGGACGCGCAACTGCGCATCCCGCGATGGACGCGGGGAGCGCGTGGACGGACGCGCTCCCCCGCGTGGGGTCGGGCGGGGGGAAGGCCGCCCGAGATGTTCGGCGCGTGTTGCCATTACGCCACCGCCTGACAGGCGCGCAGGCGCGCGCTCTCGGCGCGGTGGTTGCGCGCGACTTCTTCCGCCGACGGCTTGCGCGCGCCGCGGAACACCAGCGTGACCTTGGGCTGCGCACCGCACACACACGGCAGGCCCGGCGGGCACGTGCAGCCGCCGGTCACGGCTTCGTTGAAGCGTTGTTTCACGATGCGGTCCTCGCCCGAGTGGTAAGCCAGCACCACGCAGCGGCCCTCGGGGGCCAGCGCGGCGATGGCGTCGTCGATGGCGCCCGGCAGGATCGCCAGCTCGTCGTTGACGGCGATGCGCAGCGCCTGGAACGTGCGGGTGGCGGGATGGCCACCGGTGCGGCGCGCCGCGGCCGGGATGGCGCTGCGCACCAGCTCGGCGAGCTGCGCCGTCGTCTCGATCGGACGGGCGGCGACGAGCGCGCGTGCGATGCGCATCGCCCACCGCGTCTCGCCACCATCGCGCAGGATCTGCGCCAGCTCCTCGACGGACGATTCGTTGACGATGGTGGCGGCGCTGCGTCCCGTCGTCGGATCCATGCGCATGTCGAGGGGACCTTCGTTGCGGAACGCGAATCCTCGCTCACCGCGATCCAACTGCGGCGAGCTCACACCCAAGTCGAACAGCACGCCGCTGACTGGCCCGTCGACGACGTCGGCGAGCGCGTCGAAGCGCGCGTGGTGCACCTCGGCGCGCGCGCCGTAGGGCGCCAGCCGCTCGGTGGCGGCGGCAACGGCGTCGGGATCACGATCGAGGCCGATCACCGAGAGGTGTGGGTGGGCGTCGAGGATCGCGGTGGCGTGGCCCGCCCCGCCCACGGTCGCGTCGACCACCGCGCCGGCGGGCACAGGGGCGAACAGCTCCACGACCTCGTTCACCATTACGGGCTCGTGCGCGAAGTCGTCGGTCGCGCGGCGCATCAGCAACCCCCCGGCCGGGGGGAAGGTTCGGGTTTTGTCTCCCGGTGACCACCGACGGAGCGGGCGGAGTTGAAAACTCCATCGGCTCCGGCCGGAGGGCTGCTGATGTTCCGCGCGCGCATCACGCGTCGTCCTTGTTGAACTTCGACGCCTTGACCCCGATGCGCTCGGCGTAGCGCTGCGGGTTCCAGATGGCGATGTGGCTGAGGGCGCCGACCAGTCGCACCGGCTGGCCGGGCTCGAGGTCGGCCTCGGCGCGCATGTAGGGCGGCACGAGCAGGCGGCCGGTCGAGGCGTCGACGGTGACGTCTTCGATGTTGCCCGCCCAGTACTGCGCTTCCTCCTCGGCGCCGGGCTCGCCCGACTCCATGAGTTCGAGCATCTGCTTGGCCTTGCGCTCGAACGCCTCGTGCGTCCAGAGGGCGAGCGAGTGGTTGCTGCCGATTCCGAGGTGCGCGCCATCGGCAAAGAACGAGCGGTACTTCGCCGGCACGATCACGCGCCCCTTGGCGTCGAGCGTGTGCTCGCTATGCCCGCTGAAGAGTTCTGCCACATCGGTCTCCGCCGTGGCACCGGCCCTCTCCGGTCCGCCACTTCGCGACACTTTAAGGGTTCATCGCGCCACTTGCAACCACATCCAGGGCAAAATCCGCTCCAAATCGAAGATTTCTGCGAAATCGCGGCGCCTAGAGCAGCGCGGCGAGAGCGGCGACAGCCGATGCGGCGGTTGCCGCGTCAAGCGTGGCCACGGCGGCGTCGGCGGCCGGAGCCGCAGCCGCGCCGAGAACGTCGATCAGGGCCGCGGGCTCCCATCGCAGCGGGATGGCGCACTGGAACAGGGCCCAGCCGCGGGTGCGGCGCTGGGAGACGCCCACGATCTTGGCGCCGTCGGCCCGCAGCACCTCGCCCGAACCCACGCCGGCAAAGCACACCGCGTCGGACCCCGGCCGGCGTTCCATGGCCGTGCGGTGCACCCGCAGGTCGCCGACGCCGACCGCCGCCAGGGCGGCCACCCACTGGTCGCCCATCCAGCAGCCGGCCTTGCCGATGTCGTCGTTCCAGCCGGGCGCGTCGCGGGCGACAACGACGTCGACCCACACGCACTCCCCCGGCCCCACGACGACGGCCGAGCCGCCCGAGACCCGCCGGGCCACGTCGAGGCCGGCGCCGCGGGCACGGGCGTCGAACGCGTCGTCGACTCGCTGGGCGCGGCCGAGGACGATCGCCCGGCGGATCGCCCGCAGTTCGGTGACGCGCGTCGCAGGATCGATTGGTCGGCCGTGGAGCGCCGCCGCGCTCCCGGCCCAGGTGGTGAGGCGGGTGGTCAGGCCGAGGCCATCGCCGCTGCCGCGCGTGTCGCGTGCATGGGCGTGCCGAGCCACTGTTCCCAGTCAGGCCGCCGGCTCCCCGTCGCCGCCAGGACCCACGCGCGGGCGTGGGGCGTGGTCGGTGGGCGGCGCAACCGCATGTTGATCTCGTGCAGCATGCGGTCTTCCTTGCGGGCGTTGCACGCCTTGCACGCCGCCACCACGTTGTCCCACGTGTGCGTTCCGCCGCGGCTGCGCGGGATCACGTGGTCGATGTTCTCGGCCGCCGCGTGGCAGTACTGGCAGCGGTAGTTGTCGCGGGCGAACACGGCGCGGCGGTTGAGCGCCACGCGGGTCGTGTACGGCACCTTGACGTAAGAGATCAAGCGCACGACCGACGGCGCCGCAAACGACACGGTGGCGGCGCGGAATTGCTGGTCGGTGGCGGACACAAGCTCGGCTTTCGCCTGCAGGATGAGGTTGAGCGCCCGGCGCTGCGTGACGATGCACAGTGGCTCGTACGTTGCGTTCAGCACCAGCGCTCCGGACATCGCGTTACCTGCGGCGTCCTCGGGTTGTTGTTGGCGCTGGCCCCACGTCCATTGCGGCAGAACTTACCGGACGCGCACGGCGCGTCGGGGGCACTTATCCCTGCAGCCGCCGCAGGATCTCTTCGAGCCGCTCGCTCGTCACCGCGCCGTCACCCACGAGCTTCTTGACCGCCTCGGCGATGCGCGGGTCGTTGATCGTGACGGCGCCGCTGCGGGCGTCGACCTTGACGGCTTCGTCGGTGCCATCGGGCGCCTTGGTCTCGAGCAATCGATCCAGCGACGCCTTCAGCGTTGCGCGGTCGGGCAACGCCACGCCCTGCAGCATGGAGGCGAAGTACGAACCCGGCGTGTCGACGAGCGCCAGCAGGAGATCGCCCGTGGTTGCGTTGCGTTCCTCGCCGGTGAGTTCGTGGGCGCGTTGCAGCACCGCTTGCAGGCCGACGGTCGACTGACGGCCAAGCGTGCGCATCACGCCGCGACGCACGTCGCGGCGTCCCCCACGCCCGCGGCCCGACGGCGGCGACTGCTCGGCAACGATCTCGCGTGCCCGCTCGTAGCCGAGGCCGGTGTCGGCGATGACGCTCTGCAGCGGCCCGTCGGCGCTGCGGAGGATGCCGAGGAGAAGATGCTCACGGCCGATGTAGTTGTGGCCGAGCGACAGCGCCTCGCGCAGCGACAGCTCAAGCGTCTTCTTGGCTTCGCGCGTGAACGGGCGCGTGCCACCGCCGGGCGTCTCGGTCGCCCGGAGGGAATCGAGCAATTTGGTTCGCAGGGCAACGCTGTCGACGTCGGCGTCGGCGAGGACGACGGCCACGGTCTGCGAGCCTTCGGTGGCGCCGTCGAGCAGGCCGATGAGCAGGTGGTGGCGGCGGATGGCGGGACTGTGCAGTTCGTTGGCGAGCCGCTCCGCCCGCACCAGCACGTCCCGAGCTCGTTCCGTAAAGCGTTCGAACATGGTAACTCCTTGACAGTGTTTAAACAGTGTTATCGTTCTAGGATGACCGTACCAGAGAATTTCCGCCGCTACGTCACGTTGCGCGAGGCCGCCGACGAGACCGGCGCGAGCGTCCCGGCGTTGCGGCGCTGGTACCGGGAGGGCTTGATCGCCTCGACCGTCGTCCCGGGCACGCACGGCGATCAACGCCTCGTCGACCTCGACGACGTCATCGCCCGCGCGGCGGCGTCACCCAACCTCGGCCGGCGCCGCGGTGCGGCGCGCACGGATCAGCAGGCCGTCATCGACGCCCTGGTCGAACAGGTCGCCGCGCTGTCGATGGAGGTCAGCGACCTGCGCGAGCGCCTCGATGCCCTCGAAACCTGACGGCCGGCGTTACGCGCGGCGACGTTCGTCGCGGCACCACTGGAGGTACTGGACGAGGTCGGTGCCGCTGGCGTGCTGGCCCTCGCCGCCGTACTGCGTGACGAGGCGGAAGTGCATGTAGTCCTCGTCGGGCAGCGGCAGGTGACTGCCGCGCTTCCACCAACCCGGCGCCGCGAGGCGCAACGCCTGGCGGGCGCCCGTCCACCACAGGTCGGGCCGGCGCAACAGTGCGAAGGCGGCGCGGCGGTTCACGCCAGGCCCCGGTAGGCGACGGCGGCCGCACCGATAAGCGGTCCGTCCGGACCCAGGCCAACAGGCGCGACACGCGCACCGCGGGCGAACTCGATCCGACACCGGTCGTCGACCTCGCGTTGGGCGGCGGCGAAGAACGCCTCCCCCATGCCGAGCGCCACCGATCCGCCGACGAGGGCCAGGCGTAGGTCGAGCAGGTTCACCACCGACGCGATGCCGCGGCCGACGAGCCGGCCCGTGCGCTCGATGGTGGCGGGGTCCGCCTCTTGCGCCGGCTTGCCGGTCGCCTTGGCGATCGCCGTGCCGGACGCTTCGGCTTCGAGACAGCCGCGGGCGCCGCAGGCGCACGCGACGCCGTCGGGCTCCACGATCACGTGGCCGATGTGGCCGCCGTTGCCCGTCTCGCCCTCGAGAAGGCGGCCGTCGACGACGATGCCACCGCCGACGCCGGTGGACACGACCATCGCGATGAAGTTCGTAGCCCCGCGGCCGGCGCCCACCCAGCCTTCCCCGAGCGCGAGCGCCTTGGCGTCGTTGTCGACGAACGCGGGGCGATCGGTGAGCCGGCTGAGTTCGGCGCGCAGCGGAAAGGCGCGCCAGCCGGCGATGTTGAGCGGCGACACCGTCTCACCACCCGGCGCCATCGGCCCGCCGCAGCCGACGCCGACGGCGACGACATCGTCACCGCGCATGTCCTCGACCAGCGCGGCCAGCGCCGGCCACGGATCTTCGGTGTCGGTGGGCGCCTGCGCACGCCGCGCGATGCGGCCGTCCTCGTCGACGACGCCGACGGCGAGTTTGGTGCCTCCGATGTCGACGGCCAGGATCGAGTTCACAGATTCAAACGTTAGGGTTGTGACCGCCCACCCGCCCCGCACCCTCTGGTCGGCTCGCTACGCTCGCCTCCGTATGGCACGACGACGTTTGGCACGACCGGAAGCCTTCGCCGCCGTGTTCGACGCCGTCGCCGAGAACATCGGCCACGCGCTCGTCGGTAAGGCCGATGCCATCAAGCTCGCCCTCGTGTGCCTCGCCGCCGAAGGTCACCTGCTGATCGAGGACGTCCCCGGCGTCGGAAAGACGACGCTCGCCAAGGCGCTCGCCGCTTCGTTCGCGTCGGAGTGGAACCGCATCCAGTTCACGCCCGACCTTCTGCCCTCCGACGTCACCGGGGTGACGGTGTTCTCGCGCACCGGCAACCGCTTCGAGTTCCGGCCCGGCGGCGTGTTCGCCAACATCGTGCTGGCCGACGAGATCAACCGCGCGTCGCCGAAAACGCAGGCGGCGCTGCTCGAGGCGATGGAAGAGCGCCAGGTCACCGTCGACGCCACGACGTACTCGCTGCCCGATCCGTTCATGGTGATCGCCACCCAGAACCCGGTCGAGCATGAGGGCACCTATCCCCTGCCCGACAGCCAACTCGACCGCTTCCTTATGCGCATCGCCATGGGGTATCCGGCCAAGCGCGCCGAGATCGCCATGCTCGACGAGCACGGGACCGACAATCCCGTCAACCATCTGAAGGCGGTGGCGTCGGTCGACGACGTGCACACGCTCATCGCCGGCGCGCAGGCGGTTCACGTGGCCGCCGGGTTGCGCGCCTACATCGTCGAGCTCGCCGACGCCACCCGTCGCCATCCCAACCTCGCGCTGGGTGCGTCGCCGCGTGCCGCCCTGGCGCTCCAGCGCACGGCGCGGGCGTGGGCCGCGGCCAGTGGGCGCGACTTCGCCAACGCCGACGACGTCAAGGCCGTCGCCGTGCCTGTGCTCGGCCATCGCCTCGTACCGACGCCCGAAGCGGAGTTCGAAGGCATCGACGCCGAAGCCGTGCTCGACGACATGCTGGCGCGGCTGCCGGTCCCGTCGTCGAGCGCGCTGAAGGCCTGACAGCGCGCGGTGCTAACCCGGCGCGGCCTCGGCGTTATCGCGGCCAGCCTCGCTCTCGCCGTCGTCGGCAAAGTGCTCGGACTGCGCGAGATGTACGGGTTGTGCGGCGCCGGCCTCGGCCTCGTTCTCGCCGGCTTCGTCACGACGCGCGGCAGTAGCGGCGTGCGCGTCACCCGCACGATCACGCCCAGCCGGGTGCACGTCGACGGCGCGTGGCGCGTCGAGATGCACGCGGTGAACACGTCGAAGACGCGGCGGTCGCCGGTGCTGGCGATATCGACCACGTTCTCCGCCGGGCAGCGCTACGCCCGGTTCGCGCTGGCGCCGCTCGTGCCGGGCGCATCGGCGACGGCCGCCTTTCGTCTGCCGACGGATCGCCGCGGCGTGTTCACCCTCGGGCCGCTCGTCGTCGAGCGCTCCGACATCTTCAGCCTCGTCACCAAGCGCGAGGAGGCGGCGCCCGCCACCAAGCTCACCGTGTATCCCCGCGTCGACGACGTCTCGGCGCCAAGCGGCGTCGGCGTCACCGATCCGCTGGCGGAAGTGCACGGCCCGCGCCGTGTTACCGCCAGCGGCGGCGACTTCTACGCCCTCACCGAATACGAGCAGGGCGACGACCTGCGCCGCGTGCACTGGCCGTCGGTGGCGCGCACCGGCCGCCTGATGATCCGCCAGGAGGAGACACCGTGGCGCGGCCGCACGACCGTCGTGCTCGACCTGCGCGCCCGCGCCCACACCGCCGCATCGTTCGAGGACGCGCTGTCGGCCGCCGCCAGCGTGCTGCTCGGCGGCGGCGCCGGCAACGGACTGGTCCGCCTCGTCACGACCGGGCCTTTCGACTCCGGCTTCGGCGCCGGCCGGGTGTTCCTCGACCACCTGCTCGAAATCCTGGCGCTCGCCCAACCGCAACCGGACGCGGCCACGAGCGCGTTCGCCGCGCTCAGCGTCGTGTCGCGCCGCGGCCGGCACTCGGCCGACGCCGCGCGCGAGGGCCCCTGCATCATCACGACGTCGCGGGGCGCGCGCGAACTCGGTGCGTTCATGTCGCGCGACTCGCACGCCGTCGGTGTGGTGTTCACCATCGACGGCGAGCGGGCCACCACGGGGGTGCGTCGCGGGGCGAGCGTCGTCGCGGTGCCGGTGGGCGGCCGCGGTTTCGCCAGCGCGTGGCAGATGCTCAATGCGCCACGGCGGCGCGCGAAGGCGGCGCGATGAGCGACGAGTTCCGCGACGATCTCCCGGCGCTCGGCGCGCTGGTGCTGCTCGACCTCGTCGCCGCGGTGTGCCTCGGCCGCCTCTTCACGACGGGCGGCGCGCTCGGCCCGATCCTGGCGGGGGTCGTCGTCGGCCACGTCGTCGCCGTCGGCGGGCGCCTGCGCCATCTCAGCGCGGGGGCGACCACGGCGGCCGCGGCACTGGCCGCCCTCGTCACCGCCACCGTGACGGTGGTACCCCAACACACGTTTTTCGGCCTGCCGACGCCAGGCGCGCTGCACGCCCTGCTCATGGCGCTGTCGTCGGCGCGGCGCGATTTCGGCGTCGCGATCGCCCCCACCGCGCCCACCGAAGGGTTCGTCGCCGCCTGCGTCATGGCCGTCATCGTGCTGGCGACGCTGGCGGACTGGGCCGCCTTCCGCATGCGGACCACGGTCGAAGCGGCGGTGCCGGCCTTCACGCTGTTCACCTTCGCGGCCGTGCTCGGCACGACGCGTGAACGTACGAGCGCGACCCTCGCGTTCGTCGGCGCGCTACTCGTGTGGTTCGTGGTCGACCACGTCGTGGTCGTGGCGCGCACGCGCCCGTGGTTCCAGGGTTCGGCCGACGCCGGCCGACGCGCGCTGTCGCGCGCCGGCGTGAGTATTGGCGTCATCGGTCTGGTCGGCGCGCTACTCGGCCTCGCCATCCCGTTCTCGCAGCAGCCACCCGCGGTGGCGTGGCGCAACCGGAACCGCAACCACGCCCGCACGACGATCAGCCCGCTCGTCGACATCCGCACGCGGCTCGTCGAGCGCAGCGACGTCGTGGCCTTCACGGTGAAGTCGGCGCAGCGGTCGTACTGGCGGCTTACCTCCCTCAACGTGTTCGACGGCGAGATCTGGTCGTCGAAGGGCAGTTACAAGGACGTCGACAAAGACAAGGCACTGAAGAACCGCGCCGGCAATCAGGCGACGCAGACGTACTCGATCGCCAGCCTCAACTCGATCTGGCTTCCGGTCGCCTACCGGCCGGCGAGCACGCCGAGCATCGACGGCATCAGCTACGACTCCGACGCCGACGCCTTCATCACCGAGAAACCGACCAGTAACGGGCTCGCCTACAGCGTGCGGTCAACCGTGCCGTCGTTCACCCCCGACGAGCTGCGCCACTCCAAGCCGGCGCCCGTGAGCGCCGGCGAGCTCGAGGTCCCGCCGACCATCGACTCACGGGTGGTGGCGCTGGCGGGCCAGATCACCCACGGTCTCACCACCCCCTACGACAAGGCGCTCGCCATCCAGCAATACCTCCGTTCGAGCCCGTTCCGCTACGACCTCGACGTGCCGCCCGGTCACGGCGACGACGCCATCGTGCGCTTCCTCTTCATCACCCACCGCGGCTACTGCGAGCAGTTCGCCGGCAGCTACGCGGTGCTCGCCCGCCTCGCCGGCCTCCCGACGCGGGTGGCGGTCGGTTTCACCGCCGGCGACTACGACGCCGCGTCGGGCACCTGGACGGTGCGCGAGCTGCACGCCCACGCCTGGCCCGAGGTGTTCCTGGGCTCGGCCGGTTGGGTGGCGTTCGAACCTACGCCCGGTCGCGGCATCCCCGGGGCGCAGTCCTACACCGGGGCGCCGGAGTCACAGGCCAACACCCTGCGGCCCAGAACCGCCAGCACGGTCGTGCCGACGACGCTCGCCCCGAGCGCCACCGGCACCAACGGCGCGACGCCAACCACCACGCCGCCGACAACCGCGACCACGACGCCGGCGTTGTCGGGGCGCCACCACGGCTCGGTGTGGCGCATCGTCGCCCCGATGCTGCTGTTGCTCGTTGTGCTCGCGGCGTTGGCCTGCGTCGTGCCCGTCACCATCGCACTGCGCCGGCACCGCCGCTGGAGCAGCGCCGTCACGCCGACCGACAAGGTCCTCGTCGCCTGGAGCGACACCGACGAAGCCCTGGCGTTCGCCGGCGCGGCGGTGCGGCGCGCCCACACACCGACCGAGCGCGTCGAGAGCGTCGGCGCAACCATCGGCGAGGGCGGCGTCGCCACGCTTACCCGCCTGGCGGATCTCGTCGACGTGGCGGCCTACGGGCCCGACGGCGTGTCGGAGGACGACGCGCTGGTGGCGTGGCGCGAAGCGTCAGAGGTGAGGCGGGAGGCGTTTGCCACGCGGTCGCGCTGGCAGCTCGTGCTGTTCGCGATCAACCCGCGGCGATTGCGCCGGCGCGGCTAGTTCTCGTCGTCGTCGGAACGGAGGCGACGACCGCGCAGGCGGCGGCTCGGGTCGGTGACCATCGAGCCCAAGCGTCCGGCTGACGTGCGCAGGCGATCGCCGCCGACTTTGCGCACCCCGTCGACGAGCACCGCGCCCGTTGCCACCATCCCGAGGAAGGCGACGGCGCCGATGACGAAGTTCGACGCGAACCCGATCAGCAGCAGGATCAGCGACACGACGAAGCCGACGGCAGCGAGGCGCACGCGGCGCACCATGGTGAGGCGCGTCTGGGCGGAACTGCCCGGCGCCTGGTCGCCCGCGTAGAAGCTGCGCTCGATCTCGTGAAGGATCCGTTGTTCTTCTTCGGAAAGCGGCACTGGCTTCAGTTTGACACTCTCGGGAAGACCCTTCAACGCGCTCTGCTCAGGAAGGGCCGTTTGGCCTATGGGACGGGTCGGGAGCATCGGGCCCCCACTGTTGTTGCCCGAAACGGCGACGCCGTATGCCGTTCCGATCGACCAGCGTGGCCGGAGCAACAGCGTTGTCGCCGAATTTGTCGCGAATGGCGGCCACCGCGGCCCCCGTGGCCGCGCGCCGGCGCGCCGCAGCGTCGTCTTCGGGGTCTTCCGGCTCCACCGCGAGGAGGTCGAGTTGCTGGGGTGGCGGGTCGACGAGGTTGCTCACCCCGACTCCCAGCAAACGCACACCGTCGCGCAGATCGACGGCGTCGAGCAGGCCGTTCGCGACCCCGGCGAGGGTGACGCCGTCTTCGATCGGCCCGCCGGGCGTCTTGGAACGGGTGATCGAAGTGAAGTCGCTGTAGCGCACCTTCAGCACCACGGTGCGCGCCGCGTGCCCGGCTTTGTGCATCCGAGCCGCCACCGCGTCGGACTGGCGCACGATCTCCTTGTGCAGCCGCGCCCGGTCGTCGATGTCGTGGGCGAAGGTCTCCTCGTGACTGATCGACTTCACGCCCGCGTCGGCCACCACCTCACGCGAGTCGACGTTGTTGGCGAGGTCGAGCAGGTGCTGGCCCGCCGCCGGGCCGACGGCGTGCGTAAGGGTGTCGAGGGGCAACGCCGCCAAGTCGCCGACCGTCTTCACGCCGAGCGAGGCCAACTTCTCGGCGGTCTTGGCGCCCACGCCCCACAGCGCCCGGATGGGCAGCGGGTGGAGAAACGCCAACTCGGTCCCAGGGGCGATCACCTTGACCCCGACGCCCGGCTCGATAACGCCCGTCGGCAGCGGCTTGGGCTTGGCCGCCACCGACGCCAGCTTGGCGACGTGCTTCGACGTCGCCACGCCGACCGAGCAGTTCAGGTGCAGTTCAGCTTTCACCCGGCGGCGCAACCGGTTGGCAATTTCCTCGGGTGTCACGGCACGGCGGGTGGCGCCGGTCACGTCGAGGAACGCCTCGTCGAGCGAGATCGGTTCCACCAACGGCGTGAGGTCGAGCATGATCGCCCGGTACTGCCGGCTGAGCTCCTCGTAGCGGTCGAAGCGGCCCGGCAGGGCGATCGCCCGCGGGCACAGGCGGCGCGCCGTCGCCATCGGCATCGCCGACCGCACGCCGTACACGCGGGCTTCGTAGCTGGCCGCCGCCACGACGCCGCGCCGGCCGGTGCCGCCGACGACTACCGGCTTGCCGCGCAGCGACGGGTCGTCGAGGACTTCGACCGCCGCGTAGAAGCAGTCCATGTCGACGTGGAGGATGGCGCGGGGCCACGGCGCGTCCGCGTTCGGGTTGGCCGGGGCGGTCACGTCGTCGTCGACAGCAACTCCACAATCAGGCCGCTGGCCCGATCGCCCTCAACCGAATAGTCGAACGTGCGCGGGCTGCTCCACCTCTCCTGGAGCCATCCCACGAACGGTTGGCGCGTCGGCACCCACGACGACTCGAGCGCGGCGATCGCCGCGTCGAGGTCGAACCAGCGCGCCTCGTTCACGATGCCGTCAGGGTCGGCGCATGCGAGCTCGCCGTCGTGTCCGTGGGCGATGAACGTCTCGGCGACGAGCGAGAACCCCATCGAGTTGCTGCGGGCGAACGTCGTCCACAGCAGGGGCCCCCACTGCGCCACCGTGAGTCCGGTTTCCTCGGTCACCTCCCGGTGCAGGCCGAGCAGCGGATGCTCACCGTCCTCGACGACGCCGCCCGGCATCGACCAGTCGACGCGCCCGTCGGCGCGGCGGTTCTCGACGAGCAGGACCTGCCCGTCGTGCTCAATGACCGCGCTTGCTACCCGCCAGGCTCGCACCGCTCCAGTTTGCCCGCGATACGCCGGCAAAAGGAAGGAGGGCGAAGCGCGTCCGCGCCCGCGCGACGCGCTCGCCCAAGCCCCACCGCGTCACCAGTCGGAGCGCCTCGACCACGATGGCCTTGGACATCTTCGATTCGCCGGCGAGGCGGTCTTCGAACGTGATCGGGATCTCGGTGACGGTCGCACCACTGCGCACCGCTTTCCACACGCCTTCGATCTGGAAGCCGTAGCCGCCGGCACGCAGCGAGGCGAAGTCGATGTGCTGGAGCAGGCTGGCGCGGTACGCGCGGAAGCCGGCGGTGGCGTCGCGCACGTGCATGCCGAGCATGGCCGCGGCGTAGACGTTGCCCCCGCGCGAGAGCAGGCGGCGCGACAACTTCCAGTTCGGGATGACGCCGCCGGCGACGTAGCGCGAGCCGATGGCGAGGTCGGCGCCGTTGTCGACGGCGCGCAGCAGGCGTGGGAGATCTTCGGGACGGTGGCTGCCGTCGGCGTCCATCTCGACGAGGACGTCGTAGCAGCGCAGGATGCCCCAGGCGAACCCGGCGCGATAGGCGGCGCCGAGGCCGTCCTTCGACGTGCGCTCCAGCAAATGGAGTCCGGGCATGCGTTGGGCGACCCAACGGACCCGCTCGGCGGTGCCGTCGGGGCTGCCGTCGTCGACGACCAGCATGTCCGCTTGGGGCACGGCGTCGCGGATGCGGTCGAGGATGGCGGTGATGTTGTCGATCTCGTTGTACGTCGGCAACACGATGAGCACGCGGGGCGCGCCGATAGCCTCGGGGTGTGTCCATGCGTCGGCCATCTGCGCTCCCTTCAACCCGGGCCCGCGCCGTGGCCTTCGCCGCGATCGTTTTCGCCGGTATCTCTGGAGCTCTTATCGGTTGGGCGCTAGTTGATCTTCAGTGTCACGGGAATTGTTCTTTGCCCGAATCGATCGGATTGTTCGTGGGCGGCGTGAGCTTTGCGTTGGGTGTCGCCGTGGTGGCCGTGCTGGCGCTGCGAGCCATGGCGGAATGGCGCGGCCAGCTCGAACTCGATGACTAGTCCGGAACCGGTCTCGCGCGCCATCCTCGAAGAGCTCTACCGCACCATCGCGACTCGGACCGTGCTCGCTATCGGTGGGCTCAACGTCGTGGGCGCGGTGATCGTCTACGTCTACGTCGCCTACGTCGTTCCTCTGGGCAACGGCGCGCGTGGCCTGGCGACCGCCGGTGGGCTGCTCCTGCTGCTCGCCTACGTCGTCGTGGCGGTTCCCTTCGTGACGTGGTCCGCGGTGCGTTCCGCTCGCCCCGTGCTCGAGTGGATCGAGGCCGACCGGGCCCCGACGCCGGCGGAGAAGCTGGCAGTGCTCGACCAGCCCTACACGCAGACACGCTTCACCTTCCGGGCGTGGGTCGGCGCCGCCGTCGTCTTCGGCGTGTTCAACGTGCTGCACCACGTGTCGGTCGCCGACTGCATCCGCGTCGCCATCAGCACCATCCTCGGCGGGCTGACCACGAGCGCCTTCTGCTTCCTCGCCGTCGAGCGGCTGCACCGCGCCGGATTCGCCGCCGCGCTCAGCGACGGCCAGCTTCCCGAACGCCACGGCCTCCAGATCCGCTCGCGGCTGTTGCTCATGTGGGTACTCGGCTCCGGCGTCCCCTTCGTCGGCATCATCCTCGGCCCCACGGCGCGGGGCGACGGCTTCGACAACCCGCTCATCGTGCCGATCGTGGTCCTGGCCGTCATCGGTCTCGTCACCGGCCTGGTGCTCACCATCGCCAGCGCCCGCTCGGTGACCGACCCGCTCGACGAGCTGCGCCAGGGCCTCGAACGCGTGGAGGCGGGCGACCTCGACGCCCACATCCCCGTCGACGACGGTGGCGAGCTCGGCGAACTCGAGGCGGGCTACAACCGAATGCTCGAGGGCCTCCGGGAGCGCAACCGGCTCGAAGATCTCTTCGGCCGCCACGTCGGAGTCGACGTCGCCCGGCGCGCGATCGACAAGGGTGTCGCGCTCGGCGGTCAGCTGCGCGAGATGAGTGTGCTGTTCGTGGACATGATCGGCTCGACCAACCTCGCTGTACGTCGCGAACCGAGCGAGGTCGTCGAGCTGCTCAACGCCTTCTTCGGAGTGATCGTCACCGTCATCGAGGACAACCACGGGTCCATCAACCGCTTTGACGGCGACGGCGCGCTGTGCACGTTCGGCGCGCTGGAAGACGACGAACTGCACGCCACCAATGCGCTGAAGGCCGCGCGCGAACTGAACACCGCGCTGCGGGTGCTCGCCAGCACGTATCCCGAGGTGCAGGCGGGTATCGGCGTGTCGAGCGGCCTCGCCGTCGCCGGCAACATCGGCGCGCGCCGCCGGGTGGAGTACACGGTGATCGGCGACCCGGTCAACGAGGCGTCGCGCCTCACCGACCTCGCCAAGGGCTACACGAGCCGGGTGCTGGCGTCATCGCGTGCCGTGTTCCACGCGATCGGACCCGAGCAGGACCGGTGGGACTACGTCGGTGCCATCGCGCTGCGCGGCCGCGACGAACTCACCGAGACCTATGAGCCCGTGCCTACGGGGCGGACAGAATCGCGGTGATCGCTCGCTTGACGTCGTCCTGATCGACGTCGCAGTGCGTGACGAAGCGGGCGACGCCCGGAGCGATGGTGCCGGCGCGCACGCCGTGGCTCTGCAGGTGGGCCAACAGTTCGGCGGTGTTGGGGTGGGTGAAGTTGACGATGTTGGTCTGCACGGACGCGGGGTCGCAGGCGCCCGGCCAGCGCTGCGCGACGGCCGCGGCCAGCGTGCGGGCGCGGTCGTGGTCGTCGGCCAAGCGCTCCACCATGTCGGTGAGGGCGACGAGCCCGGCGGCCGCCAGCACGCCAGCCTGGCGCATGCCGCCACCGAGGCGTTGACGCTCGACGCGGGCGCGGGCGATCACGTCAACCGGACCCGCGAGCAGCGACCCGACCGGCGCGGCGAGACCTTTCGACAGACACGACATCACGGTCGTCACCTGGGCGGCGTAGTCGGCGGCCTTCACGCCCGTCGCCACTTCGGCGTTGAACAGGCGGGCGCCGTCCATGTGTACGGGCAGCGGTCCCGCGGCGTGGCTCACCGCCTTCAGCTCGTCGAGGGTGTAAGGCCGCCCGCCCGCGGGCAGGTGCGTGTTCTCGACGCACACCAACCCCGGCTCGATGTAGTGGTGCGCCGCCGCGGCCCGAAGGTGCGAGATGGCGGTGGGGTCGAGGGCGCCTTGGCTGTCGTCGATGGTGACGAACTGCGTCGCCGAGTTGATGCCGGCGGCGCCGCCTTCGTAGATGACCATGTGCTGGCGCGCCCCGGCGATCACGCCCGTACCGGCGGGGGCCAGCAGGCGCAGCGCCAGCTGGTTCGCCATCGTGCCGCTCGGCACGAACAAGGCGGCGGGCTTGCCGACACGCGCCGCGTACGCGTCCTGGAGGGCGTTGACGGTCGGATCCTCGCCGTAGACGTCGTCGCCCACCACCGCATCGGCCATTGCCTGGCGCATCTTCGGCGTCGGCTGGGTCACGGTGTCGGAACGCAGGTCGACCGGGCCGTCGGACATTGGAGGGGAGCGTAGTGACCCGACCCGAAGGGTCCCGAAAGGACCGGATGGGCGGGATGGCCGCGTACGGTAGTTCCGCCATGGAGACCCCCTCGCCCGACGACTTGCGCGGCATCGCCATCGACGTCGCCCTCGACGCCGCCGCCTTCGTCGCCGCCGAACGCGCCAGCAGCCGCTGGTTCGGCACCACCGACACCAAGTCGACGCCGACCGACATGGTCACCGCCGTCGACAAGGCGAGCGAGGCACAGATCGTCGCCGCCCTTCGCGCCCGGCGGCCCGACGACGGCATCGTCGCCGAGGAGGGGTCGGCGTCGACGAGCACCACCGGCGTGACCTGGGTGATCGACCCGATCGACGGCACCACCAACTTCGTCTACGGCTACCCGGCGACCGCCGTGTCCGTGGCCGCGGTCGACGCCGACCACGCGTCGATCGCCGGCGCCGTCGTCGACATCGGCCGGCGCGAGGTCTTCAGCGCGGCGCGCGGGGTCGGCGCCTTCCGCGACGACGAGCCCATGAGCCTGCCCGGCGGACCGGCGGCGCTGAGCTTCGCGCTCGTCGGCACCGGGTTCTCGTATCACCCGGAGATGCGCGTCGAGCAGGCGGCGGTCGTCAGCCGGATCCTGCCGATCGTGCGCGACATTCGCCGCGGCGGGTCTGCGGCACTCGATCTGTGCTGGGCCGCCGCTGGGCGCACCGACGCCTATTACGAGCGCGGCACCGCGCCGTGGGACCGCGCTGCCGGGCTACTGATCGCCCACGAGGCCGGGCTACGCGGCGACGTTGTCGGCGACCTCGTCTGGGTCGCCCATCCCCGCATCGCGGACGATCTCTACGCCCTGATTACGCGCTGAAGAGGTCGGCGATCTCGAGGAGGGACGGGTCGACGGTCTTGAGTTCGCGCACGGCGTCGGCGAGCGGGACGCGCTCGATGTTGCCGTTGCGCAGGGCGACCATCGTGCCGAAGGCGCCGTCGTGGACCGCTTCGACGGCCGCGACACCGAACCGCGTCGCCAGGACGCGGTCGAAGGCGTTGGGCGTGCCGCCGCGCTGGATGTGGCCGAGCACGGTGGCGCGCGTCTCGTATCCCGTGCGCTTCTCGATTTCCTTGGCCAGCACGTCGCCGATGCCACCGAGGCGCACGTGGCCGAAGGCGTCGAGCTGGCCGTCCTGCAGGGCGAGGGTCCCTTCGGCGGGCGTGGCCCCCTCGGCGACGACGACCACTGAGGCGTAGTTGCCGAGTTGGTGACGGGCGACGAGCGACGCCGAGAGCTGGTCGAGGTCGAACGGCCGCTCGGGCACCAGCACGGCGGCGGCGCCACCCGCGATACCGGCGTAGGCGGCGATCCAACCGGCGTGGCGGCCCATCACTTCGCACACGAGGACGCGGTGATGGCTCTCGGCGGTGGTGTGGAGGCGGTCGATGGCGTCGGTGGCGATCTGCACCGCGGTCTGGAACCCGAACGTGAAGTCGGTGGCGGCGAGGTCGTTGTCGATGGTCTTGGGCACGCCCACCACCGCGACGCCCGATTCGTCGGCGAGCCGGCCGGCCACGCCGAGGGTGTCCTCGCCACCGATGGCCACGAGCGCGTCGATGCGCTCGCGGGCGAGGGTGTCGAGGATCCGCGCCGGGCCGTC
>DASZWD010000039.1 GCA_035546775.1 Acidimicrobiales bacterium | reverse complement strand
CGATACGTCGACGCCAACTCGACGAGCGTGCGCACGGAGAAGCCGGTGCCGCCCTTGACGATCTCGCCGTCCTGCTCCGCGGCGCGCGCCGGCCCGGCGATGTCGAGGTGGGCCCACGGCACGCCGTCGACGAACTCCTGGAGGAACAGCGCGGCGGCAATGGTGCCGGCCTGGCCGGGCGCGCCGATGTTCTTGATATCCGCGATGTCGGAGTCGATGTGCTTGCGGTAGATCGCCGGCAGTGGCATCTCCCACACGAGCTCGCCGGCGTTGGCCGCCGCGTCCTTCACCTTCTGCACCAGCGTCTCGTTGTTCCCGAGCACCGCGGCAATGCGGCTGCCGAGGGCGACGACCTGCGCGCCGGTCAGCGTGGCGACGTCGACGATGGCGTTCGGCTTCTCCTCCGCCGCCAGCGATAGGCCGTCGCTGAGCACGAGACGGCCCTCGGCGTCGGTGTTGAGCACTTCCATCGTGACGCCGTTGCGGGCGCGCAACACGTCGCCGGGCTTGATCGCCTTGGGACCCGGCATGTTCTCGGTGCAGCACGCCAGCGCGACAACGCGGGTCTTGACGCCGAGCGCGGCACACGCCGCGGTGGCGTTGAGCACGGCGGCGGCGCCGCCCATATCGGTCTTCATCGTCTCCATGCCCTGTGCCGTCTTGAGCGACAGGCCACCGGAGTCGAACGTGATGCCCTTGCCCACGAAGAACAGCGTCTTGCGCGCGCCGGGCGGGTTGTACTCGAGACGGATCAGGCGCGGCGGCTGATCGGATCCGAGCGACACGCCCCGCAGCGCGCCGAGGCGCTCCTTCTCGATCTGCTTCTCGTCCCACACCGTGAGCTTGAGCGCCGGCGACTCGGCCGCCAGCTGCTTGACGGCCGCGGCGAGATCGGTCGGCGTCAGCTCACCCGCGGGCTCGTTGACCCAGTCGCGGGCGTTGCACTGGAAGCGGGCGACGACGGCGCCACGGTCGAGGCCCTGCTGCATCTTCGCCTTGGCCGTCGTGAGCACGAACACCTCGCTCAGCGCGTCGGCCTCCCCCGCCTTCTTCAGGCGCGTGAACTTGTAGGTGCCGAGAATGACGCCCTCGGCGATCGCCTGGCCCATCGCCTTCATGTCGACGGCCGTCGGTTGACCGACCCACGCCGCCACCTTGCCGAAGCGCCGCGCGGCGCGCGCCGCCACCGCGAACGCGCTGCGCACGACGTCGGTCGTCACGTCCGCCTCGTTGCCGATCCCGACGCCGATGATCGTGGTGCCGTTGGGCCCCGGCACCGAGTGCGTGTTGTTCGGCTTGCCGGTGATGCCGCTCGTCGTCAGGTGGGCGGCATCGAGGTACTCCGCGCCCACCGCCGCCGGCGGCACGTAGGGCCCGTCGGGGGTGGAGAGGATCGGCACGATGAAGGCGTCGACATCGGCCGGTGCGTCCTTGGTGGCGGTGAAGGTGATGGCCATCTAGTTGACGTCCTTTGCTTGCAGGGTGGCGTCGCCCTCGGCCCAGCGCGCCAGCGCCCACAGCAGGCTCGAGAGACGGTTGAGATACGGCAGCGCCAGGCAGTGCTCGTCGTCGCCGACGGCGGCCAGGGCGTGACGCTCGGCGCGGCGCACGACGGTGCGCGCCACGTCGAGCGCGGCGGCGCCGGCGTTCTGTCCCGGCACCACGAACTCCTTGGGGACTTCGAAGTGCGACTCGGCGACCTCGACGTGACGCTCGAGGGCAGCCAGCATCGCGGCGTCGGTCTTCGAGCCGGCGCCGAGCTTGTGACGGTTCTCGGGCAGCGTGGCCAGCTCCGCCATCAGCACCCACAGGTCGCGGGCGACGTGGACGAGCAGTTCGTCGATCTCGCTGCCCGGGGCGAAGTGCGTGCGGGCGACGCCGATGAAGGCCTGCGCCTCGTCGACCGCGCCATACGCCATCGGCAGCGCCGAGTCCTTCGCCACGCGCCCGCCGTAGAGCAGACCCGTCGTGCCGTCGTCGCCCTTACCCGTGTAGTGCGCCATGCAGGGGTGCACGCTACCGTCGCCGCCGTTATGTATCCGTGCCAAGGACTGCGTGTGCTCGACATGTCGCGTGTCGTCGCGGGTCCGATCGCCGGGCGGATCCTGAGCGACCTCGGCGCCGATGTGGTCAAGCTCGAACCGCCCGAGGGCGACGTGACGCGTGTGTGGGGCCAGAAGCGCCACGGCCTGTCGGGCTTCTACACCCAGCAGAACGCCGGCAAGCGCAACGTGTGCATCGACCTGCGCGCCGACGGCGCCGCCGACACGGTGCGCGCGCTGGCCGCACGCGCCGACATCGTGATCGAGAACTTCCGCGCCGGCGTGCTCGACCGCCTCGGCGTCGGCTACGACGACCTGCGCGCCGCCAACCCCGGCCTCATCATGTTGTCGGTGTCGGGCTTCGGTCGCGGGGGTCCGGAATCCGGACGCCCGGCGTACGCGCCGAGCGTGCAGGCCGAGACTGGCCTCGTCCACCGCCAAGCGCAGTTCGACGACAGGTGGCCCACCGACCCGATGCTGTCGATCGCCGACAACTACTCCGGTCTGCACGGCACCATTGCGGTGCTCGCTGCGTTGCGCGTGCGCGACCAGACCGGCGTCGGCCAGCACATCGACATGGCGATGTTCGACGCCATGATCTTCACCGACGACTACGCCCACCACGCCGTCGACGACGAGCCCGTCGTGCGCCTCGGCGGCGACGTGTACGACACCTGCATCGGCCCCGTCCTCTTCGCCGGCCAGTTGCGCACTATCTGGGCCGGGCTCAAGTCCCAGATCGACGACCCAGCACCGGGCGACGTGCCGATCGCGGACAAAGCGCGGCTGCGCAAGCAGGCGGTGCAGGACTGGGCGCTCACCTTCGACAACTTCGACGACCTCGCCGCCGCCCTCGACAAGGCCGGCCTCGCCTACGGCGTCGTGAAGGATCAGTTCGACGTCGTGCGCTCGCCCACCGCCCAGCACCGCGGCACCGTGGCCGAGATCGACGACAACGGCGGCGCCGGCGGCCGCCGCGGCGTCGTGCAGACGCCGTATCGCTTCTCCGACGCCGACTCCGGCGTGCGCGGCCCCGCGCCCCATCGCGGCCAGCACAACACCGAGGTGCTCAAGGAATGGGCCGGCCTCGACGACGCCACGATCGCCGCCCTCGCCGCCCGCGGCGTGCTACAGACAGATCGATGAGTGTGCACACGCGGTACGAGACGATTACGGCGAATGACGGGGGGACGTTCGAGGCGTTCTGTGCGGTCCCCGAGTCCGGAAGTGGGCCGGGCATCTTGTTGTTCCAGGAGATCTTCGGCATCAACGACAACATCCGTGACTTGGCGACGCGTCTCGCCGACGAGGGCTACGTCGTGCTGGCGCCCGACATGTTCTGGCGCCTCGAGCCGCGCTTCGAACGCAAGGACGAGTCGGGCATGGGCGACGCCTTCGCCATGGTGCAGCGCTTCGACTTCGCCCAAGGCATCGACGACATCCAGGCGACCCACGCCCACCTGCTGGCCATGCCCGAGTGCACCGGCAAGGTCGGCGCCGTCGGCTTCTGCCTCGGTGGTGGTCTCGCCTTCGCCGCCGCCGCGCTCAGCCGTGTCGACGGGCGCGGGCCCGACGCCGCGGTCTGTTACTACGGCTCGCCTGTCAACTCACTGCTCGAACACGCGGACAAGGCCACGTGCGCGCTGGTGTTCCACTACGGAGACAACGACGCGTTCATTTCCGGCGAGCTGATCGCCGATGTCGAGCGCGCCTTCGAAGGCCGCGACAACGTGACGGTGCACCACTACGACGCCGGCCACGCCTTCAGCAACAACGACGCCCCGTCGATGTGGAACGAAGCCGCGGCCAACGAAGCGTGGGAACGCACCCTCGAGTTCTTCCGCGGCGCCCTCGCCTGACGCGTCAGCGCTAGCCGCGGCTCACGCACACCACACAGCGAACTTGCGTCGTGGTGGTCGTGGTCGTATCGGTCGTGGCCGCCTGCGCCGGCGATGCCGCCGCATCGTCGGACACCGGCGAACCGACCAGTCGCCCCACCACGACGTAGCGCTGCCGCGCCGAATGCTTCGGGTGGCACGAGAACAGCGTGAAGGTGGCGTCGTCGGTTTGCGCGGCGATCCAGGTGGCGTCGGGATCCACGACGAAGTGATCGGTGACGGCGTACACGAACTCGCCCTGCGGACGCTCGAACACCACGACGTCGCCCGGCTCGAGCTCGTCGATGTTCACGAACGGATGGGTGAAGGTCACGCGGTGGCCGGCGAACACGGTGTTGCCGAGGTGCCCCGGCTCCGCCGTCCCCGGCCAGTGCGACGGCCCGAAGTCGATCTCGTCGGGGTCGATGCCTTCGTAGGTCGCGACGTCGAGGCCGATGCGCGGGATGCGGATACGGCCCGTAGCGACCGGCGCGACGCGTCGCGGCGTCGCCACGCGCTCGACTTGCGGCGGTGGTGCCGCGATCGTGACGACGGCGGGCAGTGTCGTCGGCGCAGGTACTACGGCCGCCGGCGCGCGGCCTGAGCGCCGCTCGCTCAATGCCCGCGGCGATTCGGTGTGCGCGCTGACGACGAACACCGTCGTCGCCAGCGCCGCGACGGCGAGGCGCGTCCAGCGCAGCAGCCAACGCATCAGCGCCGGGCGCGGCGGAAGCGCCACCCGTACTCGGCCGTCGCCACCACCGCACCGCCGAACAACATCAGCGCGACGCTCGACAACGACAGCCGGACACCGGCCGGCGCCTCCGTCGCCGCGGCGCCGAGCGCGCGGTTCCCGCTGCGCCGCCGCGTCACCTTGACCACTGTCGGCGCGGTGGTCGTCGATGACGTCGGCGGCGGCGGCGGCAGCGTCGACGGCGTCGCCGACGCCTTGACTGCGGCCGCGACCAACGGCTTGGACGTGTCCGGCTCAGGGGCGAGCGGCACCGCCGCTTTGACCGGTGCGGGGTGCGGCTGGGGCGCCACGCCGACGGGCTCCGGCGCCACCGTCATCGGACCGGACTCGGGCGTCTTGAAGTCGACGGTGACCCAGATGAGCCCGTTGGCATCAGCGACACCGACACCGATGGAACGGAAATTCGGATCGGTGATGTTGCGGTAATGGCCGGGGCTGGCCTCGAACGCTGCCTCGATGTCGTCGACCGTGGGGCCCTCGCCGACGTTCTCCCCGATCCGTGACCAGTTGACCACTTGGTCCTCAAGGTTCGGGTTGTGGCTGAGGTCGTTGTTGCTCGCCATCACGGCCGACCACGCGCGCGCCACGTCGGCCATCTGGGTGTCCACGACGAGCGGCACCAGGCCGCGTGACAAGCGCAGCGCGTTGGTGCGCGCCACGAACTGCAGTTCCTCGGTGCGCGGCTCGGCGCGCGCCCCGACGGCGAACGACCACAAGACCGCCACCCCAACCACGACGACGCCTCCCCGGCGCCTCGTGGGCGCTAGGGCGTACATACCTCGATCGAGCCCGCGGGCGGTTCGTCGACGCCGGCGCAGTAGCCCGGCAGCTTCGCTTCGGCGCGGGCCGCCGCAACGGCCGGCAGCGCCAGTCCCGCCACCACGGCAGCAATCAGCGCCGCTACCTGGGGAACTATTTGTACTCTTCGCCACATGTGAGCTCCTTCAAGTCGTGAACCACTCGACGGAACTCCACTGCTGGGGAGGCACGTGCTTACAGAAAATTCGCGGAAATTGGCCGACACCTGGCCGACGGTGTCGGCCCGAGCCATCGCATCGCTGTGCCGGCGCGGTGTGGCCCGCGAGCGCGCCGAGGACGCCGTGCTCGAAGCCATCACGCGTGCGATCGCGCGCGACGTCCCGTACAGCGACGCCGAGGACCTGCTGCGGTGGGTGCACATCGTGGCGTGGCGGATCGTCCTCGACGACCGCAAGCGCGACCGCCGCCTCGTCTACGACACCCCCGACAGCGTCGCGCCCGACGACCCGTCGCTCGCCGCCGAGTTGCGCCTGCGCGTCGAGAAGCTAGGGGGCCTCGTGAGCGGGCTCAGCCTCGCGGACTACAACGCCTTGGTGGCCGTGCCGGCATCGGGACTCGATCGCCGCGACGCCACACGACTGGCGGTGCGCCGCCACCGCGTGCGGGCCAAGCTGCTGCGGATGCTCGAGGGCGCCGCCGCCGCGGCCGCCTGGTTGCGTCGCCGCGGCCGTCGCCCGAGCCGGGGCAACGTCGTCGCCGCCGCCACTGTCCCGCCGGCGCTGTTGTTGTCACTCGCCGTGCTGCTGCCCCACGCGATGCCACTACCCGAGCCGGCCGCGTCCAATCCTGGCACCGTCGCGGAGACGATCCGCATCGACGCCCCGAGCCCGCCGACAACGCCGGCGCACGCCCTGGCGCGCGTGAACACGTCGCGTCGCTCACCGGCCGCGCCACCGGGGACCGGATTGCCGCGTGTCGACCTGGCGCATCCCGGCCCGTTCGGTGACGGCCACGCATGGATCCGACCCAAGGAGCCCGACGATCACCTCGCCTGCGCGCACCTCGCCGTCGGCGGCGCCCTCTGCGTCGAGGCACCCGCGCAGCTGACGGGCTAGCGACCGACGGACGCCTTGGTCTCGTGTCTAATCGGGTTCGAGGAGGCCGCGGTCGGCGAGGAGTTGCAGGCCGCGGGTGACGTGGGCTTCGGGCAGGCCGAGGTGCTCGGCGAGGCCGTGGGCGTTGAGCGTGCCGTCGAGGGCGTGCAGCAGGGGGATCAACAACTCGGTGGCGGCGCGGCCCTGGAACAGCGCCGGCGGACCGCCGTTGACCACGGCGACGCCGTCGACGAGGGGCACCACTTCGAGACCCACGGCGAGGCGCGGCGGGTTCACGCCGCTCCCCCGTCGACGCAGCGGCACCCGTGCATCGGCACCACCCGTCCCTCGACGACTTCGCCGTCACCGCTGACGCGCCGCACCATGCCGAGCAGGTGATGGGGCACGCGGGTGACGCCGTCCTTCACCACCGCATTGTGGATCTGGCCGATCTCGTTGGCCGCCACCGTCGTCAGCGCTTGCAGCGCCGCGGTGGGCGGCGGCACCACGGCGCGCATCCAGTACTCGCGGATGGCGTCGTGCACCGCCACGTTGCTGGCGTGCTGACGCTCGCGCGCCTCGTAACACGAGAAGCACGGACCGCCGGGTGCCACCACCGGCCCGATCTGCAAGCGTCCGTGATAGCCCCACACCGGCACGAACGGCTGGCGGTTGGTGTCGAGGTCGTGGACGACGGTGAGCGCCGGGCGCGACGCCACCACGACGACGAGTGCGTCGTCGCCCATCGCGTCGGACGGTCCGTCGTGGTGCACGCCACGGTCGCGCAACACGTTGCGCACGTCGCGACCGAACAGGCCGACGCCTACGACGAGCAGCCTCACGGCGCCACCCGCGCCAAGCGCGCGTGGTCGGCCCAGCCCACGGTCGGAGGAATCGGGCTCAGGCCTGGCACCACGACGCGCACCGCACTCAGCCCGACGCGGCGCAATTCGTCGGTCGTCAGGTCGACGGCGTAACCGGCAAGGCCAACGCGGCGCAGCCGGCCCACGAGTGCGGGCTTGGCCAGGTCGACCGGCGCGTCGCTGACGTCCGGCGCGACGTAAGCCGGCGACGATTGGGGTACGAACGTCGGCGCCTCGATCGGATACAGGTGTCGTCCCGCGCGCGCCCGGCGCAACGACAAGTCGACGCGCGCGGAGGCGCGGGCCTCGACCATCGTGGCCGCCGCCGCGATGCCGACGTGATCGTGCGCCTCGCCTTCCACCAGCGCGCACGGGATGCCGACGTCGCCGGTGATGTCGAACACCACGCCTTCGTCTCCGGGATAGGCGATGCGCGGCAACGGCGCTTCGCGCGTCGTGGCGACGGCGAACGCGTCGCGGGCGACGAGGTCGAGCAGACCGGTGAGCACCGCCGCGCCAAGGTCGGCGCCGATGGCGAGCCCGGCGCGCGACGGAGGCCAGAACGCCTCCGGTTCGACGGCCACCGGCAAGGCAATGTGCACCAGGATCGCCGGCACCCACGTGGGGCGCCCGTCGTCGAGAGCGAAGCCTTCGACCCAGCGGATGCGGTCGATCGTCTCGAGCGGCGCCACCCGCGCCAGTTCTTCGACCGGCAGCGCTTCGTCGCCCAACTCGTCGGCGCTGGCCCACTGCATCTGGGGCGCGTCCCACGACGCGGCGGCATACAGCGCCAGCGCGTCGCGCACGGCGTCGTCCTCGGTGACGCCCGCGCCGACCAGCGCCGGCGCATGCTCGGGGTGCCGGCCCCGGCCCGCCGACGCGAGGAACACGTCGTCGACGCCGCGCACGGCGGAGACGACACCGCCGATCGGGCTTACGAGCGCGTGCAGGTCAAGGGGTGCGATGCGGCGACCGTAGTGCGTCGCCGTAGATGCGCTCTTGCGCCTCGGCCACCGTGGCGGGTGCGAGCGCGGTGGCGCGGTCGTGGCCGCGCGCCGCGAGTGCGGCGCGCAACTCGGGATCGTCCACGAGGCGCACGATGGCGGCGCGCAACGCCTCCGCGTTCGGCTCGACGATGAGAGCGGCATCGGCGAGGAATTCAGCCACTCCCGACGTCCGCGTGACGACCACGGGCCGCTGACCGCTCGCCGCCTCGATGGCGAAGTTGCCGAAGTTCTCGGTGACCGATGGCAGCACCGCGATGTGCGACTCGGCGATCAGCCGGTCGCGCTCCGCGGGCGTCACCCAACCGTGCATGACGACGCGGCCGGGCGGCAACGTGGCGGTCGCGACGCGCAGCGCCTCACTCGTGCCGTCCTGGTCGTCGGGCCCGGCGATGGTGAGCTGCACATTGTCGAGCGGACGGACGGCCTCGACGAGATTCAGCAACCCCTTGGTGCGACAGATGCGACCGACGAACAGCAGCCGCGCGCGGTCGGTGACGGCGGGAGCGGGTCGCGGGGCGGACGCGGCGACGGCCACCGGGTTGGGCCGGATGTCGAGGCGCGGCAGCGTGAACTTCGACTCGAGTTGTCGCCGCTCGACTTCGCTCGTGGCGATGATCGTCCGGGCGCCGGCGAGCTGGGCCGTGGTGATGAACCGGTCCACCGCGCTCTTGAGCAGCACGTTGCGCAACTGCGCCGGCACCATGCCCAGCGGCTCGATGACATAAGGAATGCGGCGCCGCCGTGCTTGGCGCGTCACCGCATAGCCGAGGCCGTCGCGCAAACCGCAGACGTGGACAACGTCGAAGTCCCAGTCAAGACGGCGCAGTTCCCCCGGCGCCGGAATCGGCGACCAGCGATAGCGCGCCACCGTCTTCAAGTAGTGCGCGGTGTAGCCATCGATCGTGTCGACTCGCGCCGGCACGCGCGAGCGGTTCGGGCCGTAGTCCGCGGTGAGCACCGTGACCTCGTGACCGCGCGCCACGAGTCCTTCGGCCAGCAACGCCACCTTGGTGACCGGCCCGCCGAAGTCGGGAGCCTGGAGGAACGCGGCCACCGATATCGCGACACGCAAGCGTCCGGTCGGCGGCATAGCCCAGCGAGCGTAACGATGTCCGCGCAGTAGCGTTCGGGACCGATGATCGACTGGCGTGCGGCGCTGCGACGGCCGCGTGAGGTCTATGCCCGGACCCGACACCAGTTGCACCAAGCGCGCGAGGTCGCGCGCGGTCTGAGCCTCGACGTCGCGGCCAGCACGGAGGTGCGCCAGGCGACGTTGCGTGCGCTCGCCGAGATCGACGCCCGCCTCGACGTCGCCGAAGCTGCCTTCGCCGATCGCATCGCGGACGTTCTCGTCGAGCGGCCGAGCCTGGCCGACACGTTCGTCAGGCGACTCGTCGGCGGTTCCGTCGACGACCTCACCAACGGGGTAGCCGAGCTGCTCACGTTCGAGCACGGCGCCAACAGCTTCCAGTCGCAGGCCGGACTGTGGGTCAACTCACCG
>DASZWD010000038.1 GCA_035546775.1 Acidimicrobiales bacterium | reverse complement strand
GGCGGCGGCGGCTCCTTGTTCCAACCCGTCGCCGCGAGCAGGTCGCGCACGGGCTGCTTGTCAAAGCTCGGCGGCGTCACGCCCGGCTTCCACTCGTCGACGGGCCAGAAGCGCGAGGAGTCGGGCGTGAGCACCTCGTCGCAGAACGACAGCTTGCCGTCGATCCAGCCAAGCTCGAACTTCGTATCGGCGAGGATGATGCCGCGCTGCGCCGCCTGCTCCGACGCCCGGACGTAGGCCGTCACGGAGAGGTCACGCGCCAGCTCGGCGTTCTCCTTGCCGATGATGTTGACCGCCTGCTCGAAGGAAATGTTCTCGTCGTGGTCACCGATCTCGGCCTTGGTCGAGGGGGTGAACACCGGCTCGGGCAGCTTCTCCGACTCCTGAATGCCCGCGGGCAGCTTCGTGCCGTTCATCGTTCCCGACTTCTTGTACTCGGACCACGCCGAGCCGGTGATGTAGCCCCGGACGATGCACTCGATGCTGAGCATGTCGGCCTTGCGCACCAGCATCGCCTTGCCGGCGTCGCCCTCTTCGATGGGCGCGCCCGCCGCCGCGATCTCGGCGGGGTCACAGGTGATCATGTGGCTCGGCGCCAGGTCGGCCAGCTCGTTGAGCCAGTAGTGCGTCATGCCGGTGAGCACGCGGCCCTTGTCAGGCACGCGCTCGTTAAGCACGACGTCGAACACCGACAACCGATCGGAGGCGATGAAGAGGTACTTGTCGTCGCCCACGGCGTAGATGTCGCGGACCTTGCCGGAGTAGACGGGCGTGCGGGCCACTAAGAGATCTCCTTCAGTGCGTCGAATGTGCGATCGATGTTGCGCAACGAGCGTTCGAGGTCGAACGCCTCGTCGAGGACGTCCGCGGCTATGCCTTGGGCTTCGAGCAGCGCGCGGAACGACGTGCGGGTTTCCCATGCTTCCATGGCGCAGGACTGGACGATGCGGTATGCCTCGTCGCGCAGCATGCCACTGGCGACGAGCGACAGCAGCACGGGCTGGCTGAACACCAAGCCGTAGGACAGGTCGAGGTTCTCGCGCATGCGCTCGACGTTGACCACGAGGTTGGCGACGAGGTCGGTGGCGCGGGCGATGGCGTAGTCACAGACGATGGCGGCGTCGGCGAGCACGATGCGCTCGACCGAGCTGTGGCTGATGTCGCGCTCGTGCCACAGCGCCACGTCTTCGAGGCCGGGGCCGATGTAGCTGCGCATCACGCGGGCGAGCCCGGTGAGGTTCTCGGACTTGATCGGGTTGCGCTTGTGGGGCATGGCGCTCGAACCCTTCTGCCCGGCCCGGAACGCTTCGCGCGCCTCGCCGAGTTCGGTGCGCTGCAGGTGGCGCACTTCGGTGGCGATGAGTTCGAGTGTGGCGCCGATGGTGCCGACCACGTAGAGGAACTCGGCGTGGCGGTCGCGGGCGATCACCTGCGTGGCCGGCACCGGCGTGAGGCCGAGCTTGCCGCACACGTACTCCTCGACCGCCGGGTCGATGTTGCTGTACGTGCCCACCGCGCCCGACAGCTTGCCCACGGCCATCGACGCGCGGGCGGCGCGCAGCCGGGTGCGGTCGCGGTCGGCTTGCAGGGCCCACAGCGCCACCTTGGCGCCGAACGTCATCGGCTCGGCGTGAATGCCGTGCGTGCGCCCGACCATCACCGTGTGCCGGTGCTCGTTCGCCAGTTCGATCAGCGCGGCGACCAAGCCGTCCATGCCGATGAGCAGCGCGTCGATGGCGCCGGTGACCATGGCGCACTGCGCGGTGTCGACGACGTCGGATGACGTGAGGCCGTAGTGCACCCACGGCGCCGCGGTACCGCCGACGCGTTCCTGGACGACGTCGACGAAGGCGGCCACGTCGTGGTCGGTGGTGCGCTCGCGTTCGGCGACGGCGGCGACGAACTCCTCGTCGACCTTGGGCGCCCGCTCGCGCAGGGCGACGGCGTCGGCGTCGGGGATGACGCCGAGGCGCGCCCAGGCTTCGACGGCGAGGATCTCGACTTCGAGCCAGGTCGCAAAGCGCGCCACGTCGTCGAAGCGCGCCGCCATCTGCGGACGGGTGTAACGACCGATCACTTAGCGGGCACCGTTCGCCTTGAACTCATCGATCTTCTTGGCCACGTCGGGATCGCTGACGCCGATGATCTGCGCCGCCAGGATGCCGGCGTTCTTCGACCCGTCGACGGCGACAGTCGCCACCGGAATGCCCGAGGGCATCTGCACGGTGGCGAGCAGGGCGTCGAGGCCGTTGGCGATGCCGCCACTGAGCGGCACGCCGATGACGGGCAGCGAGCTGTGCGCGGCGAGCACGCCCGCGAGGTGGGCGGCGAGGCCGGCGCCGCCGATGAGCACCGAATAGCCGGCGTCGCGGGCGCCGGTGGCGAACTTGCCGACGTCGTGCGGGTTGCGGTGCGCCGACATCACGTGCATGTCGACTTCGACGCCGAAGCGCTCGAGCATTTCCTTCGCGCCCGCCATCTTGCCTTCGTCGTTGGCCGACCCCATCAGGATCGCGACCTTTGCCATGGTTCTACTTCTCGCTTTCTGCGACGGCTTTCGCCGCAATGTCGGTGCGGTGATAACCGCCGGGTAGGGAGATCTCGGCCACGCCGGCGTAGGCGCGCTCGCGCGCGGCGCGCAGCGTCGGGCCGCGGCCGCAGACGCCGAGGATGCGACCGCTGCCGGCGGTCACGAGTTCGCCCGCCGCGTTGCGGGTGGTGCGGGCGTGGAAGACGGTGACGCCGTCGATCGCGTCGGCGGCGGCGACGCCGGTGATGACGCCGCCCGCCGGTTCGTCGCTGGCGATCATCACGATCACCGCCGCGTCGCGCGCCCGGCCGGCGCCGAAGGGGTCGAGGGCGCCGTCGGCGGCCGACGCCAGCAGCGCGGCCACGTCGCCCTGGAGACCCGGCACGATGACCTCGCACTCCGGATCGCCGAAGCGCACGTTGTACTCGACGAGCTTCGGGCCCTCCGGTGTGAGCATGAGCCCGACATACAGCACGCCGCGATAGTCGACGTCGTGGGCGCGGAGGTAGTCGAGCGTCGGCTGCACGAACTTGGGGCCGATCTCCAACGCGTCCACGTCGACGCCGGGCACCGGCGTGTACGCGCCCATGCCGCCGGTGTTGGGACCCTGGTCGTCGTCGAACATGCGCTTGAAGTCCTGCGCCGCGGGCAGCAGCACGTACTTGGAGCCGTCGCACACCGCCAGCACAGAAAGCTCAGGTCCCGTCATGCACTCTTCGATCACGACGGTCGCGCCGGCGCCGCCGAAGGTGGCACCCGAGAGCTTGTCGCGCGCATCGGCGATGGCGACTTCGAGGTCGTCGGTCACGAGGACGCCCTTGCCCGCGGCCAGGCCGTCGGTCTTGATCACGTAGGGGCCCGCCGAATCACGCAGGTACGCCACCGCGGCGTCGGCGTCGTCGAAGGGCGCGTAGCGCGCCGACGGCACACCGGCGGCCTGCACGACCTGCTTCATGTAGGCCTTCGAGCCTTCGAGCAAGGCGCCGTCGGCGCCGGGGCCGAACACGCGCTTGCCCTGCGCCCGCAGGCGATCGGCCAACCCGTCGACCAGTGGTGCTTCCGGACCGACGACGAACAAGTCGGCTTCGAGCTTCTCGGCGTCGTCGTCGACGCAGGTGGCCACCGCTTCGATGCCGGGCGAACCGGGGGTGCAGACCACCTCGGCCGTCCGGGAGAGAGCCACGCACAGCGCGTGCTCACGGGCTCCGGATCCGACGACGACGACTCGCATCACGCTCGACTGTAGCCGCCGGTTGGAAGGGTTGCAACGGCGTTGCAATCCTGGCACGATGTTTGCAATGTCATTGCAGCTGCCCGTCGACCGGCTCGGCGCCGAGGCACTCGAGTTGCCGCCGGCGGAACGCCGCGCCGCCGATGTCCTCCTGGCGCGCTTCGACCAGCTCGACGACGAGACGACCGCGTCAATCGCACGCGAGGCCGGCGTCGACCCTGCCACGGTCGTGCGGACGTCCCGCCGCCTGGGCTTCGAGGGCTTCGAGGCGCTCAAGCTCGCGGCGGCGCGCGCCAGCGGCGCCAAGACGACGCTGGCGGCGGCGAACGACGCTCCTCAACTCACCGGGGAGGCCGCGCTGGTCCGCCGTTCCATGCTGGGCGACGCGCAGCAGATCGCTGCCGCCGCCGAATCCGTCGAAGCAGAGGCGCTGGTCGCGATCGCCCGCGCGTTGGTCAACGCCGAGGTCGCGCTCTTCGCTGCGGTTGGCGGCTCGGGGTCACTGCTCGGCAACGCCGCCCTCCGGTTCTTGGCGCTCGGCGTTCGAGTCGGCTGGTATCCCGACTCCCAAGCGCAACTCGTCGCCGCGACGCTGCTCGATCGCTCGGGTGCCGTCCTCGCTTTGTCGCGCTCGGGTCGCACGCCCGAGGTTCTCGCCGTCGCCCGCGCCGCGAAGGAACGCGGCGCCGACCTCTCGGTCATCACGTCAGCGCGCCGGTCGCCGCTGGCGTCGCTCGCCGATCGCGTGGTCGTGATCACGCCCGATGCGGTGAGCGACAGCGAGCGCTACGTGTCGCGCTCCGTCGACGGCGCCGTCCTCAACGCGCTCGGAGCCCTCGCGTACCGCGAGCTGCGGTCACGCAGCCCGAAACCCGCGCGCCCCCGCCGCTGACCTGTCTCACCGCGCAAACCTGTGTTGTGTGGCACCCGTTTCGGGTGCGACAGAACACAAGTTGGCGAGGAGAGGCGGGGGCTCAGGCCGTGTGGACGAACTGGTCGCGGCCGGGGCCGGTGCCGACGTAGCTGATCGGGATGCCGATCTGGTCGGCGAGGAACTTCAGGTACTCGGCGGTGGCGGCAGGCAACTGATCGGGTTCAGTCACGTTCGTCAGCGACGTGTTCCACCCCTTCAACTCTTCGTAGACGGGCACGGCGTTGTGGAAGTCGCTCTGGTGGTACGGCGCGTACTCGTAGCGCTTGCCGTCGACCTCGTAGGCCACGCACACCTTCACCGTGTCAAGCGGATCGAGCAGGTCGAGCTTCGTCAGCGCGATTTCGGTGAGTGAGTTGAGCCGCACCGCCTGGCGCATCATCACGGCGTCGAACCAGCCGACGCGGCGGCGCCGCCCGGTGTTCGTGCCGTACTCGTGGCCGCGCTCGATCAGGTCGTCCGCGAGTTCGTCGTGGATCTCGGTCGGGAACGGGCCGGCGCCGACGCGGGTGATGTAGGGCTTGGCGATGCCGACGATGCGCGTGATATCCCGCGGGCCAATACCGGCGCCGGTGCAGGCGCCGCCGGCGACGGGGTTCGACGACGTGACGAAGGGATAGGTGCCGTGGTCGAGGTCGAGGAACGTCGCCTGGGCGCCCTCGAGCAGAATGTGCTCGTTGCGCTCGAGCGCTTCGTGGACCAATGACACCGAGTCGCAGATCATCGGCGCGATGCGCGGGGCGTAGTCCTCGATGTAGCGCTTGTACAGCGCGTCCATCGACAGCGGCAACCGGTTGAAGATCTTGGCGAGCACGAGGTTCTTCTCTTTGAGGACGACCTCGAGCTTCTCGCGGAAGATCTTGGGATCGAGGAGGTCCTGCACCCGGAGGCCGATGCGCGACGCCTTATCCGCGTAGGCGGGGCCGATGCCCGACTTGGTCGTGCCGAGCTTGTTCTTGCCGAGGCGACGCTCGGTCAGGGCGTCGATCTCCTGGTGGTACGGCATGATCAGATGGGCGTTGCCCGAGATCCGCAGCCGTGAGCAGTCGATGCCGCGGGCGGTCAGCCGGTCGATCTCGTCGAGCAGCACGGCGGGGTCGACGACCACGCCGTTGCCGATCACCGGTGTCGTGTGCGGGTACAGCACGCCGCTCGGCACGAGCTGGAGGGCGTACTTCTCACCGTCCACCACGATGGTGTGCCCGGCGTTGTGACCGCCCTGGTAGCGCACCACCATCGACATTTCCTTGGCGAGGAGGTCGGTCAGCTTGGCCTTCCCCTCGTCGCCCCATTGCGTCCCCACTACGACAGTCGCTGGCACGTAGGAAAAGCTTAGATGGCGGCGGCCACCGCCCGGAAAGTAAGCGACGTCTGGTGGACTTCGTCGACCGAGATTTCGATGCTGTAGCCGCCCGGCGCCGGCACCACGACATTGTGGAGGTTGATGACGAGCGGAAGGATGACCGATTCGCCCGGCTCGAGCAGCGGGTTGGGTTGGCCGGCTTCGAGATGCCCGTTGGCTTGGACCACGACGTCGCCGTCTTCGGTCTGGATCACCGCGGTGACGTCGTGGGCGAACTGGATCTCGGTGGGCGTGAGCACCACCTGGGCCACGAGCGTCACCTGCATCGGCGCCGGGAACTCGGCGCGGTGTAGCCGCGTGATGCCGCCCCCGAGGATGTGGAGCAGGCCTTCGCGCACGGTGGCGGCGTCGCACAACAACGCCGAGGCAACCCGGGCCATCAGAGGGCGGCGACCGCGTACACCGCGTCGACGAGCGACTGGCCGCGCTCGTTGAGCAGGATGCCGGGGCCCATCCGGTTCATCGTGTAGCCCATCGCCAAGCCGAGCGACGGGTCGCAGAAGCCGATCGAGCCACCCATGCCGACGTGGCCGAAGGCGTGCTCCCCCATCACGACGGAGTCCTTGTCGTACTTGTCGCGGTTGTCCATGGACAGCATGAAGCCGAGGCCGAAGCGGGTGGCGATCTGCAGCGTGGCGTCGACGTTGGTGGCCACCGAGCAGTGGCGTGCCCGCTCGAGGGTTGTGTGGTCGATCACGTTGCCGCCACCGAGCGCCAGCGGCGTGTACATCCCGCACAGACCACGGGCGTTGGTGATGCCGCCACCGCCGCCGATCTCCGCTGCATGCCACGCACGGCCCTGCGTGGTTTGGCTCATCAGATTCGCCATGGCGTGACGCGTCGCCGACTCCGGTTCGGTCATCACGACCTTCATGAAGCGGCTGACGTGGCCGCCGGTCTCGGGCGGCGGCGACTGGATGAGGTTCGAGACGCGCGGCTCGTGCTCTTCGGGCAGACCGATCCAGAAGTCCAACCCGAGCGGCCGGGCGATGGCGTCCTGGAAGAAGGTGCCGAGCGACTTCCCCGACACGCGCCGGATCAGCTCGCCCACCGTCCAGCCGAAGTTGATGAGGTGGTAGCCGTTGCGCGTGCCCGGCTCCCAGAACGGTGCTTCGGCGGCGATGCGCTCGACCACCTGATCCCAGTGGATCATGAAGTCGCCCGGCAGCTCACCGCGAATCGCCGGAACGCCGACCGAGTGGTCGAGCATCATGCGCACCGTCGCGTCTTCCTTGCCGTTGGTGGCGAACTCCGGCCAGTACTCGCGCACCGGCGCCTCGATGTCGAGCAGGCCCTGGCTCGCCAGCACGTGGGCGCACAACGCCACCGCGCCCTTGGTGCAGCTCATCACGATCGAGATGGTGTCGGCGTCCCACGGGGCGCTGAGCTCGCGGTCGACCGCGCCGCCCCAGACATCGATGACCGTCTCGCCTTCGAACGACACGCACAAGGACGCTCCGACCTCGTCACGCGTGTGGAAATTGTCGACGAACTGGTCGACCACCGGCGCGAAACGCCCGTCGTATTCCCCCACCACCATGCCGGTCGGAACCTCGACCTTCACGCTTTCCATGTTCTGACTTTTGCAGACCTACGCTTTTCGTGTGGAGGCGCGCCGCGAGAGCATCTACGACGCGTTCGCCGACCCGGCACAACGGCACGCGACGTTCGACCCCGCGACCAGTCCGCTGTACCAACGCGTGGCGTTCGTGGTCGGCGCCCCCCGCAGTGGTACGACGTGGCTACAGCAACTGCTCTACGTGCATCCGGACCTGGCGACCGGGGGCGAGAGTCACCTCTTCTGCGAGGGGCTGCCGGCCGTGTTCGCGAACTTCGAGCACCCGAATGGCATGTCGCACCTGTCGACGTGGGTGGCGCGCCCCGAGCTGCTGACCGGTGCCCGAGCGTTGTGCGACCACGTGTTCGAGACCCAACGCGCCGCCACGCGTCCGGAGGCTCGCATGGTGTTGGAGAAGACGCCGAACCATCGTTTGCAGGCGGCGCTCCAGGCGGCGCTGTATCCCGACGCCCGCTACGTCCACATCATTCGCGACGGCCGCGACGCCACCGCTTCGCAGCGTGAGCTGTGGGGCGCCACCGACGCCGAGTTCGCCGACGCCGATCGGGCCGCGGCGGCGTGGGCGGCGTCGGTGCGCGACGTCCGCGCCCATTTCGGCTCGCTGGCCTATCTGGAACTGCGTTACGAGGACGTCGTCGCCGATACCGCAGGGATGCTGGCGCGCATCTTCGACCACTTGGGCCTGGCGGCGGATGACGCCCTGTGCACGGCGGCCGCGGAGTTCGGGCGCGCCCCGGTCCACACGTCGCCACAATCGCCCGGCGTCGGCGTGCGCAAGCACGCCGGCGACGCGCTGGCCGAACGCGCGGTGGCCGTCGCCGCCGGCGATCTGCTCGTCGAACTCGGCTACGCGACCGCGGAGGAAGTGCGCGCGGCGGCCGCCCAGCCCCGGCCAAGACCCGGCCGGCGACGCTTAATGCGTCGTCGGGGCGACGACGAACGCGCCGTGCGACGCGTTGCCGATGACGTGGCGGCCGGTCTGGTGGCCGGAACCGATGCCTCCTTCGCCCACTTGGCCGACGCCCGGCTCACGCAGCGGCGGGTGGTAGGCGACGCCGCAACGCTGACGTTCGTGACGACGCAATCCGAGCGGGTGGTCGTGCGCGTCGTCGTCCGCCGCGGCGCGGCGGTGTTAGTCGAAGCGCTCTAGACGAGCGCGTCTTCGCGCCGCGAGCGGCGCACCGCCAGCGACAGCACGAGACCGACGGCGAGCAAGGCGAGACCGACCCCGGCGATGTCGAGGGCGTGGTCGAGACCCGTCTTGCCGAACACGCCGCCCGTCCCCGTCGACGTGCCGCCCGAGCTACCGAGCGCCGACGAGCTGCCCGAGCTGTCGAGTGTCGAACCGAGGACCTGCGACGCCGGCACCACGAGGATCGGGTAGTCGACGGTGCGGGGCTTGCCGTCGGCTCCGATGCCCGTGAGCCGCAGGGTGTGCTGACCCGGCTCGACGTTGGGCACCGGGAACGTGGCGTCGACCGCGCCGCTCGCATCGGCGTTGACGTCACCGAGGTGGATGACCGTCGAGAAGAAGTCGAAGGCGACGGAGCTGCCGGGTTTCCAGCCCGTCGAGTGGATGTGCATCGGATCGCCGACGTGGAGGCCGTGGGTGCCGTCGACGATGTTGCCGTTGACGTCGCGCACGACGATCGCGGAATTGGCCGGGTACGTGCCCGTCTGGGCCAGGGCCGCGCTCGCGGAGGCGAGCATGAGCGCCGTGACCAGAAACAGGAGAGTTTTCTTGAACACAGGTTTGACTTTTCCTCAGCTTTGGGCGCGTGCGCCGAAATTCCGCCCGCACAAGTGTGACACAGGTGAGCAAAAATTGTGGGAACTAGCTGCCCGAATAGGGGATTTCCAGATGAATATCGTGCGACAGCGGACCACTTTCGCGTAGATCGCGGGGAGTGACGCCGCTGAGATGCAGCGAGAATGCGTCGTCGTAGACGAGCGGCTGGCGCACGATGTCGAGCCGGTAACCGTCGCCGTCGCGGATGACGCCACCGAGCCGGAACACGAGGGTGCGGGTCGTTCCGGGCGGCACGTCGACGAACGCCGACTGGGCGAAGCGGCCGAACTCGGGCGCACCCTGCACCTCGAGGGGATTGCCGTCGATCGTCGCGGCCGACGCCACCAGCGGCGAATACACCGTTACGAATAGCCGGTTCTGCCCCGCCTTGAAGCGGCTGTCGAACGGTCCGATCACGTACTTCGGTTCGCCCCCGGCGGGGGCGTCGTTTCGCAGTGCCACCGTCAGCGTGCCGTCGACGCGGCGGCGACCGTCGACAGTGCTCACGTTGACGTCGTAGGTGATCGACCGATGGAGGTAGTAGTCGAGTTTGTTGCCCGCGGCGTTCTGCGTCGTCACCATCAACGCGTCACCCCGCAGCGAACCGATGGCGCCGGCGGCCCCCGTCGCCACGAAGAAGCGCTGCGCGGCCGGGTCGGCCGACCACACCTGCAGGTGACGCGTCGCGGTTGCGTCGTGGATGACGTTGCCGGCGCGCACGAGGTCGACCAGGCCCCCGTTGGTCAGGCGGTCGAACACAGTCTTGGCGACCGTTCCGAGGAAGTCGATGCGATTGTCCAGCTGGTTGTCAAAGGCGATGTACTCGTCGTGCAGCGTGATCTTGACGACGTTGTCCGCCGTGATCGGCACGGGCCAGTCGGCGACGCGCACCGGCCCGGTCAAGCGCAGCAACCCGGCCAGCGCCAGGGGATCGACGGTGACGACGCCGTCGACCTTCGTGCCGCTGAACTGGCGGTACTGGTCGGCGATGATCTTGCCGATCGTCGGGAGGTCGGGCGACATGTTGACGTTCGTCCACTCGCGATCGACGTCGAAACGCGAGTAGCGACGCAGGTAGTCCTTCGGCGCGTTGAGCGTCCGCCGGGGCGCGCCCTTGGCGTCGAACTCCGAGGTACGGCGGAACTGCGGCAGCGTGATACGGCCGTGGTCGGCCACGAGGATGCCGTAGTTGGCGATGTAGCCACCGGTGGCGCGGCTCTCGGCGTTGTTCTGCACGGCGATGAAGTACCGGCGCGGGCGATCAAAGCCGAGGAGGGTGTCGGCGAGGCGGGCGCCCGCGAGTGACGTCGTGACGCGGCGGTCGACGGAGTGCACCTGCGTGCGCAGGTCGGCGACGCCGGTGCGCAGTTCGGGCACGAGCAGTTCGGCGTTCTGGCCCGATCCGAGCTGGCTATCCGCGCGGTGCACGTCCTTCTGCACCGCCGTGAGTCCGTCGATCAGCTGCGCCAGCGCGGCGCGCTCGACCGTTGCTTGGTGCACGCCCGCCGCGTTCACGTTGACGGCGTCGATGAGCCGACGCGCTGAGCCGGCGAGGTTGGCCGCCACCTGTGCGCTCGTCTTGGCTGCGTCGAGATTGGCGCTGAGGAACGGAACGACACGCCCAACGGTGACCGTTGGTTTGTCGAGGCGGGCGGCGCTTGAGGCGAATGTGTGCTGCAAGCCTCCGAGCTGCGCGCTCGTCGTCGTGAGCTGCCCGGCGTCGGCCTTCACCAGACCGCGGCTGACGGCGACCGCGCGGTGAATCGGCCGGTACACGTCGAGCAGCGCAACCGCCGCCGGGACGGCGGCGGCCACGGCGACACCGCCGGCGAGGAGGACCCCGATGAAGGCGCGGCCGCGGTCGGGCGACTCCAGCGTGACGAGGTAGGCGAGGGCGCACACGATGCCGCCGGCGACGACGGCCACCATGCCCACCGGCGAGCCGACCGCGGCGCGAATGGCAAGGCCACCGATCACGAGGCCCGCGAGGCGAGACCCCATACGGCCCAACATCCCCGAGCCGAACGGTGACACCGCGGCGACGGCGAATACCGCGCCGGCCACGAGGACGGCGACGCGTTCGTCCTTCGTGCTGTGCGCCGTGTACGCGACGACCGCGGTGCCGACGGCGGCGGCGACCGCAGCGAACCAGCCAGCGGACCCGAGGATGTCGAGTTCGCGGATCAGGCTGGCGAAGCACGCCAGCAGCAGCCCGGTGAACACGACGTCGACGGCGCGGATCCCGTAGGCCGGCATCTGGGCGTCGAGGCAGAACACCACCACGGCGGCCATCGCCCACAGCAGGACGAACGAGAGGAGCCGCCCGCCGCGGCGCAACAACAAGGTGCCCGACAACGCCGCGAAGGCGGCGGCCGGCAGGACGAACCAGCTCTGGCCGAGCTTGCCGGTCACGAGCGCGGCCAGGCTGAAGCCGACGATGAGGGCGGTAGCGCCCGGTCGTTCGAAACGGCGGAAGCGCAGGCCGCGCCGGGTGGCCTGGTTTTCGTAGAGAGAAAGGGCGCCGGCGGTAATCAGCGTCAGGAAGATCGCGACGCCGAGAAGCCAGGCGTCACCCACCATCTTTGGCAGGAGCGCCCGGGGTCGCCGATGGGTTGGCGGCTCCGTTGCCGGCACCGTTGGCCGAAGCCTCGGGCACCGATGCCGGCTTGGCCGCCGGCTGCCTTTCGCCGCGACGATGCTGCGGCCGGTTGGAGTAGTGGCGGTAGTAGTTGTTCGAGCGCCCGCCGCCTTCGGCGTTCAGCACGACCCCGATGACGTCGGCGCCGACGTTGTCGAGCATCGAGCGCGTCGAACCGGCGGCGTGGAGCGACGTGCGATGCCAGCGACACACGATCACGGTGCCGTCGACGAGCGCGGCGAGCACGGCCGGGTCGGCGACGGGCAGGATCGGCGGGGCGTCGACGATCACGATGTCGGCGAGGCGCTTGGCCTCTTCGAGCACCTTCACCATCACTTGCGAACCGAGCGCTTCGGACGGGTTGAGCGTGTAGTTGCCGACCTGGAGGATCGACAGGCCGCGGCTGAACGGGACAAGCGCGTCTTCGAGCGGCATCTTGCCGAGGAGCACCTCGGTCAACCCGGGGCCCGGCTCGATGTCGAAGATGGAGTTCAGGCGAGTGCGGCGGAGGTCCGCGTCGATGAGAATGGTGCGGGCACCGTCGAGCGACATCGCGATGGCGAGATTCGAGGCGATCGTCGACTTGCCGTCGCCGGCGGCGGCGGACGTGACCAGCACCGTCTTGAGCGCTTGGGCCGACTCGCGGAACCGGATGGCGGTACGCAGGGCGCGGTAGGCCTCACCGGTAGGCGAGCCGCCGGGCTTGAGCGCCACGAGCGGGTCGGCGGCGAGGTTGCGTTGTTTGGGGATCGAACACAGCACCGGCGCACCGAAGATCTCCGACGCGACCTCTTCCTCCCGGATCGTGCGGTCGAGGGCGTCCATCGCCAGCGCCACGGCGAGGCCGAGAGCGAGGCCGAGGAAGGACCCGACGGCGAGGTCGCGCGCCGGCTGGGGCGACACGGGCTTCGACGGGACAGAGGCCCGGCTGATGATCGTCGCCTCGATGCCGCTCGGCTTGCCGAGCTGGTCGATGACCGACCTCAGGGCTTCCGCCGTTTGATTGGTGAGGTCGGCCGCCAGCGACGGGCTGGAGTCGCCGCCCTTCACGTCGATGAGCAGCGTCTGGGGAATCGCGGCTGCCGACACCTTGCCGCGGATCTCCGCTGCAGGAATGCGCCCGCTGAGTCGGTTGGCGACGCGCCCGGTGGTGATGTTGGCGTCGACCATCTTGGCGTAGCTCTGCATCAGGTCAGACGTGAGCTGCACCGCCTGCACCGCCTGGCTCACGTTGATCACGTCGGGGACGCTGACGAACATGCGCGCCGTCGCGCTGTACTGCTTGGTCTGCGAAGCGGAGAGCGCCGCCGAACTGGTGAGACATACGACGAATGCCAGTACCACGATCGGCCAGCGTCGCCGAATCAGGCTGACGAAGGCCTGGAGATCCACGGGGACAAACGGTAGTCGGCGGTCGGGGGTTCTTCGGATTCACCCTCGTCGCCGGCGCGCTGGATCGCCGACGCGATGAGACCGATGCCGATCCAGAAGATGTGCGCAAACTGCGTCAATAGGTTCACCGTCATCAGGTTGATGAACGCGGCGAGGATGGCGGCGGCCCACGCGTGGTCGATCACGGCCAGCCGGTCGAGCAAGGCCGCCTTGCCGACGCGCAGGGCGATCGCCATGAACACCAGCAGCGCCAGCACGCCGTAGCCGATGTAAATGAGCGCGTAGGCGTTGTCGAAGGACTTGAGGCCGACGTCTTGACCGGCGGCGGCGGTGAAGCCCACGCCGTCCTCGTCGACGACCTGCTTGCCGACGAGCGAGAAGTTCGACCGGTCCGACACGACGTGCCAGATCTCGACGCGGTATTCGCCGCTGAGATTGACGCTGCTGCCCTCGCTGAACGTCTGATCGCGCAACTGGAGCACGTTGGCGAACGAACCGACGTTGACCAGTACGGCGAGCCCGACGGCGATAACCACGCCGCGTCCGTGATGGCCGCGACGCGACTCGCTGATAAGGAGGACGACGACGGCGAAGGCGAGCATCACCAGCGGGCCGCGTACGAGGTTTTCGGTAAGCGCGAAGAGGCTGAGCAGGGCGACGCCGTACAGGACGGGCCGGGGCACGGGCGCCTTGCCCTCGCGGCGCCAGGCCAGTCCGAGCACGAGCACGATCGCCAGCACGAGGAACATGCCGAGGGCGATCGCCTGGCCGAACGACGCCTCCGGTCGCGGGTGACCGAGCCGCGTGTCGGCACGGGCAAAGAAGGCGTGAGCATGGCCGCGCGGGAAGAGGGCGAAGAACGGATTCTTCACGCCGCGGTACTCGCGCACGGCGACGATCGCCGACACGACGGCGCCGATGAGCACGCCGATCGCCGCCGACGTCGACATCTCGCGGCGCAGGCTCAACAGGCGGAACGTGGCGTAGGGCAGGAGCGACGAGAACAGGGCCCCAGTGATCGCGCCGATGAAGCCGCCCGACGTGTTGACGAGGTACGCGATGGTGACGAGCACCGAGTAAGCGATCACGAGACGGTCGAGCACACCGATGCGGATTCGATGGCGCAGTTCGAGCGCGGCCGGCAACAGCGTGGCGCACACGAGCACGACCGGCGACGCCGCCACGGTGCTCCCAGGGATGTTCGGCACCCAATAGATGGGGATGATCGCGATGAAGGCGAGGCCGGCGACAACCGCACCGCGCACGTGCCGACGGGCGACGGTCGCGGCGATGCCCCACAACAACACCGCCAGCGCGATCGAAACCGAGTACCGCGCCGCGTACGCGGCCACGAAGAACACGGCGACGACACCGGCAACGGCGAGACGGTTGTCGCTCACCCGGGCAATTGTGCCTTGCGGGAAGCCGCGCGCAACACGCGGTAGTCGGCGGCCGACAGGTTGCGCGTCGCCTTGCGCAGCCACCAGCACAGACCCGCCGCCGCCGCGTAACGCTGCGCCGCCTTCTCGCCGTGCCAGCGCTCGAGATACAGCCGCTGGCTGCGGAACTGGTGATAGAGGCTGAACGCCCGTACCTGGGCGCGGGACTGCTGCGCGGCGTGTGTCGCCGTCGCGTCGAGGCACAGGTCAACGCTCCACCCGGCGTCGCTGAGCCGGTGCGCAAGATCCATTTCCTCGAAGCACAAGAAGTAGCGGCGGTCGAAACCGCCGACGGCGTCGAAGGCGTCGAGGCGCGCCAGCATGCATGCTCCCTCCACGTAGCCCACTGGGCCCGACCGGGCCGTCGCGCCGTCGAGCTGGCGGCGGACGAGGAAGCGGCCGACCGGCGCGGGCAACAGGGGTCGCAACTCGGTCATGGGCGTGGGCAACGTGCCGCCGGGGGTGCGCAATGACCCGTCGGCGTCGCGCAGCGCTGGACCCACGAGCGCGCAGGTGGGGTGGGCGTCGAGGTAGCCGACGAGACGCTCGATGTCGGAGCCTTGGATCACGCAGTCGGGGTTGAGAAACAGGACAAACTCCGCCGTCGCCGGTAGCCGCGCCCGGCCGGCGTCGTTGCCGGCGCCGAAACCGACGTTGTCCTGTTCGACCACCTCGACGTTCGGCAGGTCGAGGGCGCGCACGATCGCGACGGTGTCGTCGGGTGATGCGTTGTCGACCACGACGACGCGCGCCATCGCCGCGGTCGGCAGCGAGCCGAGCGCGTGACCAATGTCGGCGCCCGAGGCGTACGTCACGATGACAACCCCGACGCGCGCGGCCGTTGCGGGGTTCACCGTCGCATCATCGCGTGTGCCAGGGTTGGACATGCCGATCAGCGCGCCCTGGCTGCTGGTGACGCCGGCGCGCAACGAACGCGATCGGCTGCCGCAACTGGCGGCCTCGCTCGCCGCCCAAACAGTCCAAACGATCGGATTGTGGGTGATTGTCGACGACGGCAGCGACGACGGCACCGCCGAGTGCGTCGACCCGCAGTCAATGCCGTTTCCCGTGCACGTGCTGCGGCGCACGAACACCGGCGGCCTGCTGGGCGCGTCCGAACGGGTCGCCTTCGCCGACGGGGTGGCGGCCGGCCTCGAACGGCTACCCGACGCCGAGCGCGTGCTGAAGATCGACGCCGACCTGGTCCTCGCCCCGGATCACTTCGCCGCGCTCACGAAGGTGGCGCCCGACGTCGGCGTGATCGGCGGTGTGATCGCCGACGTTGCGGATCGCTCGCAGCCCCACCACGTCCGCGGCGGCCTGCGCGCCTACAACCGCGCCGCGTGGGATGTCGCGGCGGGCGTGCCGATTGCGCTGGGCTGGGACGTTCTCGACGAGGTCGCCATTCGGGCGGCCGGCCTCGAGATCCGCGTCGTGCCCGAGGCCATCGCGACCAGCGCCCGGCGCACCGGCTCGAGCGAGGGCGTGCTGCGCGGCCGCCGCCGCGGCGGCGTCGTCGCCCGCTGGACGGGTTATCACCCGGCCTACTTCGCCCTGCGACTCGTCCGTTACAGCGCGATGCGTCCCGTCGGCGTCGGGTCGGCGGTGATGCTGTGGGCCTATGTCACCGCCGGGCCCGGCCCGTTCGCCGCCGAACTCAAGCGCGCCAATCGGACCGAGCAAACGGCCCGGCTGCACGCACTGGCGCGCTCGCCCGTTCGTTGGTTCCGGGAGAACATGCGTGGCTGACCGTACGCAGCAGGGTCAGGCGGCGGCGTTCGGCAAGCCGAACGTGCTCGACACGAAGCTGCGCAAGTATTTCCACGCCGGGTTCAAGCGTCTGGCCGTGCCCGAGCACCGGGCGAACATCGACGCGTTGGTCTTCGAACCGGCACCGCGCGACGCCGCCGAACTCGCCGACCTGGTGGCACGCATCAACTGGTACCTGGCGGACGCGACGGTACCGATCTACATCGCCGGCGCCGACCACATGGCGTTCTCGCCCGCCGACGCGCCCCACATGGATCCCGACCTCGTGCAGCGCGACCGCATCGCGTCGGGTCCGTTGCCGACTGGGCGCGGGGTACGCCACGTGCTCCACCGCATCGCCGTCGGCTCGGTAGCGCGCGTGCTGCCCCACATTCGATCAATGAGCATCGCCGATCCGGTCTTCGCGTACACGTCCGAGCTCGGTTATCTCCGTCTCCGCGCCGCGTTGGCGCCCGAACCGCCACCCGATCCACTCTCGACCGTCCCGCGCCTGTTGGCGCGCCGCGTCACCGGCGGGCGCGCCCTGGCGCTCGGCACCGGGCCGTCGGCCAGCGAACTCGATCCCGCGCGAGTCACCGCCGACGTGCGCATCGTGTGCAACTCGGCCGTGCGCGACATCGACCTCATCACGAAGCTGCGCCCCGACGTCATCTGTTTTGCCGACCCGGTCTTCCACTTCGGACCGAGCCGCTACGCCGCGGCGTTCCGCGCCGACCTGCGCGGCGCGCTGGCCGTCTGCGACGCGCTCGTGGTGATACCGGCGCGTTATGCCGGCTTGCTGCTGGCCCACATGCCCGACGTGCGCGATCGGCTCGTGACCCTCGACGACACCGGAACCGAGTGGGCGTGGCCGACGGAGACGAACGCCAAGGTCGTGATGTCGGGCAACGTGCTCACCTACCTCATGCTGCCGGTGGCCTTCGCGCTCGTCGACGAAGTCGACGTCGGCGGCTGCGACGGCCGGGTGCAAACGGAGAACTACTTCTGGAAGCACAACGCGCAGCTGCAATACAGCCAGGAGCTCATGAACGACGTGTTCGCTGCTCACCCTGCGTTCTTCCGCACCACCAGTTACACGAACTACTACGACCGGCATCTGCGCTATCTCGACGAGTTCCTGGCGGTCGGCGAAGCGGCCGGCAAGCACGTGCACGGCGTGACGCGCAGCCACATCCCCGCGCTGATCGCTCGGGGCGCGCCCCGCTTCGACTAACGCTCGCCGTTGACGTGGGCGGAGAAGAGCGCTTCCGCCACCCTGTTCCACCCGAAAGCACGCACCGCGGGATCGGGCGCGTCCAGTCGCCCGTGCGCCAGCGCGTCACGCACGGCTTCGCCGTAGCCGGCAGCGCTCGCCACCACGATCCGATCGGACGCGACCGTCAAGGGAACCGGCGTCGCCGCGACAGGCAAACCCGCCGCCAAGTACTCGAGCACCTTCATCGGACTCATGCTGGTGGTGAGCGCGTTGACGTGATGCGGCAGCAGGCCGACGGCGGCACGCCGCAACAGGGCGGGCACGACGTCAGGGCCGACGGGGCCGAGCCACGTGATGCCAAGGTCACGCAGTTGCCGCGCCGTGGCGTCGTCGGCCGGCCCGGCGACGACGACGGGCAGGACCTGCTGGGCGGCGGCGAGGAGCCCGACGTCGACGCGCTGCTGCACCACGCCCAGGTACACGGCAAAGGACCCCTCGGGTAGTCCGGGCGGTGCGTCGCCCAGCGGCGCGGTGTACGCCTCCACGTCGACGCCGTTGGGCACGGGGCGCCCGTCGATGCCGAAGTCGGCCCGCAGGCGGTCGGCCAGCTCCGGCGACACGGTCGTCACCGCGTCGGCGCGTGCCGCCGCGCGATAGCCACGCAGGACGTGACCGCCGACACGCGCCGCCACCGGGAGTGCCCGCCAATCGTCGACGGCGTCGAACCCGCGACGATCGGCGTCGAGATACCGCAAGACGGGAGCCCACAACGGCGTGGCTGCGACCACCACTCGGCGCGTGCCCTGCGCCGGCAACGCGCCCGTCAGCGCCGCGCCCGTCATCCGCCACGCCAGCGCGTCGAGCGGCGACGGCGCACGGTAGACAGGCACACGCCCGGCGAGGGCGGTGACCCGGTCGTCCCACGAGTCGATGCGCTCGGCGCGGGTGCGAACGAGGTTGCGCAGCGACATCGACGGAAAGTCCACGACGCTGACCGTCGTGAAGCGTGCGTCGCCAGCCCATTGCTGCAAGACGCTGCGCCAGCGGGTGTTCTGCCACGCCAACCGCGACCACGGCGTGCCGAGAAGGACAACGAGGTCGGTCGTGCCCGGCAACGGGCTACTCGGTGCTGAGCCGCGACGTGGCACCGCCGTCGACGACGAGCGTCTGGCCGGTGATGAACCCCGATCGTTCGCTGTCGGCGAGGAACAGCACGGCCTGCGCGATTTCGACGGGGTCGGCGATGCGACGCAGCGGCGTGCGGTCGACGAGCGCCTGGCGCACCGCGGGGTCACCGCGCAGCATCGGCGTGTCGGTCGCCCCGGGGCACACGGCGTTGACCCGCACACCGAACGACGCCAGGTCGAGCGACGTCGCGCGGGTGAAGGCGACGAGTGCGCCTTTGCTCGCCGCGTAGGCCGCTACGCCGCGCGAGGTGGCGATGGCGTGCACCGACGCCACGTTGACGACGCCGCCGATCGCCGCGGCGAGTTGGGGCAGCAGCGCCTGCGTGAGCACGAACGCCGGCCGCACGTTGGTGTTCATGGTGGCGTCCCAGTCCGCCACCGAAAGGTCGGCGAAGTCCTTGTCCATCATGACGGCTGCGTTGTTGACCAGCGCGTCGATGCGGTCTTCCTCGCGCAGCGCGTCGCTCAGCGCCGTGAGACCGTCGGCGTCGGCGATGTCGCTCTGCAGATACCGCGCCGAGTGATCCTCACCGGGCGCCGAGCGGTCGACGCCGATCGTGCGCCACCCCGACGCGTTGAACAGCTCGATGACCGCCGCGCCGATACCACCGCGGGCGCCGGTGACGACGACGGTCTTCACGCGAGGCCGAGGCTGGTCAGCGCGTTGTGGACGGCCTGCCGGCTGGTTCGGGCCACCGCTTCGGCGGTGTTCGATCCGTTGTGGGCCCCGAGGATGACGTTGTCGAAGCGGCGCAGCGGGCTGTCGGCGGGCAACGGTTCGACCTCGAACACGTCGAGCGCCGCGCCGGCGAGGTGCCCCCGCTCGAGCGCGGCGATCAGCGCCGCCTCGTCGACCACTGGACCGCGGGCAACGTTCACCAAGTAGGCGCCGGGCTTCATCCGCGCCAGCATCTGCGCCGAGACGAGGCGTCGGGTCTCGGGCGTCAGGGGGCAGTGCAGCGACACGACATCGGACTCGGAGAAGACGTCATCCACCGATGTGACGCGCACCCCCATGGCTGCCGCCTGCTCCGCGTTGGCCGCGACCGGCTCGCTGCCGATGACCTCGAAGCCGACGGCCTGGCCCCGCACTGCCATCGCGCGGCCGGTGCCACCGAGGCCGACGATGCCGAGGATGTGGCCCCGCGGCGTGTGACCTTCGATCTTGGTCCAGTTGCCGGCGCGCACCGCCCGGTCGATCTGGTGCAGGCCACGGAACAGGCTGAGCACGTAGCCGAAGGCGACGTCGGCGACTTCGTCGTCGAACATCCCCGGTGTGTTCGTCACGGCGATGCCGAGGTCGGCGGCGGCGGCGAGGTCGATGCCGTCGACGCCGATGCCCCACTTGGCCACGGTCTTGAGACGTGGCAGTCCGGCGCGCAGCACCTCGGCGGTGACGTAGTCGTCGCCGGCGATCATGGCGTCGTAGTTGCCGATAATCGGGATGAGTTGCTCGGCGGAGAACTGCTGACCGGGGATCGGCGGGCAATCCCACTCGACGCCGGCGTCTTTCAACCGGTGCTCCACGAGCGGCATCGACACCTGCATCTGCCGGCACGTCACCAGTAGGCGCGGCGCGTCACTCACCGGCGTGTTCCCGCTGCGCGTAGAGCGCTTCAACCACAGTCCAGTCGATCTCCTCGTCGATGTCCCACGCCTCGGCGCGGTCGATCGGGAAAAGCAGCGGCCGGTCGCCGATGCGGTTACCGCGCCGCTCGAGCGTCTCCCGATCGAACAGGTACAGGTTGCTGTTCTCCTCGTAGATCGGTGGCAGGTCCTGCGTGCGCAGCAGCACAGCGGGGTCGTGGTTGACCGCCCGGGCGCCGTCCCACCACAGCCGCGTCTGCAACGCCGTCACGCCGAAGAGTGAGTCGTATTCGGGCCGCTGGTCGACGAGCGTCTTGACGGCGGCGGCGATCGTGGAAGCCCGCAGCAAAGGGTTCGTGCTGTGCGTCTGCAAGTACAGGTCGGCGTCGACCTGCGACACGTCGTGGAGCAGGATGGCGTTCATGGGCGTGTGGCCGCCGAGGAGATGCTCGGGCCGCGGAATCACGCTGACCCGATCGAAGTGCGCGGGTGCATCCTCGGCGATGAAGGGGCTGTCGGTATCGATGAGCACCTGGTCGACGACGCCCGAGTCGAGGAGCGCCGCCACCACGTGGTGATACAGCGGGCGCCCGCCGAGGAGCCGGTAGTTCTTGCCCTTCACCCGTTCGCTGTCGTGCCGCATTGGCACGAGCCCCACCACGGTTGTCACGCGTCGCCTCCGTATTCGATGCGGCGCGCGTCCGGGCCGCCCGGTTCTTCCCGCTTCCCGATGCGGCCCGCGGGGTAATAGAAGCGCCGCTTCAGTTCCGAATGCACCGGCCCGCTCTGGGCGAAGCCTTGGTAGCTGCCCATGAACTGCGCCGTGCGAAAGCCGATGATGCTGGCGACGTTGCGCACCAGCGCGCGGTGCTTGGCCGCGAAGGCCAGGTCGCCGCCGATGTTCGCCAGCGCCAAGCCGATCGCCTCGAAGCGACCCATGCGCTGCTCGTCGTAGATCGCCTTGTGGGCGATCGCCTCGCGGCGATAGCGGTTGCGCACCTTGGCAAAAGTCTCTTCGTGCACGTGAACGATCGGGGCGGTGGCGACGTACGCGATCGTGCCACCGTCCTCGATGCAGCGCCTCGCCAACGCGAGATCTTCGAGACCGGTCAGCGACTCGTCCCAGCGGTAGCGCTGCCACACCTCCCGCCGCACGGCACTGTTGGCGTTGTTGCAGAACGGGTGGCTCTGGCGCTGTTCGCTGACGATGGGAAACCACTGCGTGAAGATCCGCTGTTCGGAGATCGTCGTGCGCTCGTCGCCCTGCTGGCGCCCGTAGGTGAGCGACACGTCGTCGGACGCGAACGGCGCCACGAGCTCGCGCAGCCACGAGTCGTAGATCGGATACACGTGGGCGCTGACCGACACCAAGATGTCGCCCGAAGCAGCCTCGCAGCCCAGATTCAGCGCACGACCGAAGGAGAACTCCTCGGGTTTGATGTGGACGATCTTGGTCGGATAGCGCCCGGCGACCTCCAGCGTGTCGTCGGTCGAACCCGAGTCGACGATGATGATCTCGTCGGGTTGACGCGTCTGCTCCAGCAAGCCGTCGAGGAGCCGGCCGATGTGCGCGCCCTCGTTGAGGCAGCGCACGATGACCGACACGCGCAGTTGCTGCGTGTCCTGCGCCGAATCCATCCGGGAATTGTGGCAGGCACTGTCCCCCGACGGTGGCGTCGTAGGGCAAGCTCTTGGCGTGCCGCCTCCGACGAGCGACGCCGACGAGCCGATCGTCGGTGTGTGCATCCCGGTCTACGACGAAGTAGACGCCATCGGGGCGACGCTGCGTTCGGTGTGGGCGACGGATTATCCGCGCGAACAACTGCGTGTCGTCGTTGCGGTGGACGGGGGCGACGCTCGCGTAGCCGCGGCCGCGCGCGCCGAGGGGGCCATGGTCGTGGAGGTCGTGCCGAACCAAGGCTCGTACGCGGCGCGCAACGCCGCCCTCGCGGCGCTCGACCCGGCCGCCTCATGCGTGTTGTTCACCGATACTGACTGCGAGGTCGCTCCAGGGTGGGTGCGCGCGCACGTCGCCGCGTTGGACACGGCGGCGCTGAGCGGAGGCGGCGTCGACTTCCGCTTCGCGCATCGGCGACCAAACCCGGCCGAATGGGTCGACTCCACCCGCCACCTGCGCCAGCAGACCTACGTCGAGCTCGACGGGTTCGCAGCCACTTGCAACCTCGCGGTGCGCCGGGATGTGTTCGCCCGCGTGCAGTTCGACTCCACGTTGCGCACCGGCGGCGACGCCGACTTCTGCCTGCGCGCCAAAGCAGCGGGCTTCGGCCTCGTGTACACGCCGGACGCCCGGATAACGCATCCGGCGCGCTCGAGCGCCACCGCGCTCTTGGCCAAGGTCCGCCGCATCGCCGGCGGTGCGCCGCGGGTACGCGCGCTGCAAGGCAGCCTTCGCCGGCCCGAGGCGCGCCTGTCGCTCGGCCCGTACCGCAAGGCGCGTGCGGCGGGCTACCGCGTGGGTCCGTGGTGGGCGCTACGAGCGTGTCTGCTCGACTACCGCGCGCAACGGATCCTGGAGCGGGCCTTCGACCCGCCCGTCGCGTAAGTACGATCGGATCGTCATGAGGATTGTCTGCGTTGCCGGCGCGCGGCCGAACTTCATGAAGATCAAACCCGTGGTCGACGCGCTCGACGCCCGGGGCGCCGACACGCTGCTCGTGCACACCGGCCAGCACTTCGACGCGGCGATGAGCGACGTGTTCTTCGACGAGCTCGGTCTGCGCGCCCCCGACCGCTACCTTGGCGTTGGATCGGGCACGCACGCCGAAACGACGGCGCGCGTGCTCGTCGGTATAGAGGGCCTGCTGGAAGAGTGGCCCGCCGACGTCGTCGTGGTCGTCGGCGACGTCAACTCGACCGTCGCCGCCGCGCTCAGCGCCGCAAAAGCGGGCGCGCTGGTGGCGCACGTGGAAGCGGGACTGCGCAGCCGCGACTGGACGATGCCCGAAGAGGTCAACCGCGTCGTCACCGACCGTATTAGCGACTACCTGTTGGCTCCGTCTGCCGACGCCGTGGCCAACCTCAAGGCCGAGGGCTACCGCGACGACCAGATCCACCTCGTAGGCAACGTGATGATCGACACGTTGTTGGCCAACGTCGAACGCGCCAAGCAGCGGTCGATCATCGACGCGGTCGGCGTGGACCCCGGCCGCTTCGGCCTCGTCACGCTGCACCGCCCGGCCAACGTCGACGACCCGCAGATGTTGCGCACACTGGTCGACACCTTGGGCGAGATCTCCGAGGAGTTGCCGCTGGTGTTCCCCGTGCACCCGCGCACACGCGCCCGCCTGGCGGAGATGGCCCTCGCTCCGGGCATCGCCCTCGTCGAGCCGCAGGGCTACCTCGACTTCATCGCCCTCGAGGCTTCAGCGCGCGTCGTGCTCACCGACTCCGGCGGCGTGCAGGAAGAGACGAGCGCGCTGGGTGTGGCCTGCATCACGCTGCGGGACAACACTGAGCGGCCGATCACCGTCGAGCTCGGCACGAACGTGGTTGTGGGACGCGATCCGCAGCGCATTCGCGACGAGGTGCGCCGCGCCATTGGCCACGGCGCCCAACCGGCGTCAGAGATCCCGGGGTGGGACGGGCACGCCGGTGAGCGCATCGCCGAGGTACTGCTCGCCGGCGGCGGCCCCGCGGGTCATCTACGGCCGACGGATCGGTAGACACCCTCGATCACGTCAAGGCTGTGTGCGTGCGAGAAGTTCGCCTCCACGTGCGCCCGCCCGGCTGTCCCGAGCCGCGTGCGCAGGGGAGCGTCACCGGCCAAGCGGACGAGCGCCTCAGCCGCCGCGACCGGATTCTCGGGCTCGACGACGATGCCCGTTTCGCCGTCGACGACGACCTCCGTGAGCCCACCGGCTCGCGCCGCGACGACGGGCAAGCCGCTGGCGGCTGCTTCGAGCGGCGCCACGCCCTGGCCCTCTTTCTGACCTTCGGAGTCGACCCGGCCGGTGATGAGGAACACGTCGGCGTGCGCGAACGCGGCGAGCACCTCGTCGTGCGAGCGGGCGCCGGCAAAGGTGACGATGTCGTCGACACCCAGTTCCTTCGCCAGGCGCTCGAGGTTGTCACGCCGTTCACCTTCGCCGATGATCGTGTAGCGCAGGCCCGGCACGCGCGAGCGCGCCGCGGCGACGGCGCGAATCGAGATGTCGAGGCCTTTGAAGTCCACGAGGCGGGCGACGGACAGCGCCCGGAACGTACCGTCGGCCGGCCGCGGCGGGCGCGGCACGAAGCGCGCCGTGTCGACGCCCTGGGGCCACACGGTGACGTCGCCCGGCGGGAAGCCGAGGTTCTCGACCACGGTGCGCATGAACGCCGTGCCGGCGGTGACGTGGGCGCGACCGATCATCGGTTCGTAAATGCCGGGGACCTGCTGCGCGATCACGTTGGCGTCATAACCGTGAAACGAGCACACGATCGGCGAGTCGAACACCCCGGCGTCGCGCAACGCGACGGCGGCGACACCCGTGGGACCGAAGTGGGCGTGCAGCACGTCGAAGGGAGCGGCGTTGGCCAGCCGCGACGCGATCAACAAACGCAACCCAACGCGTTGGAGCGGGAAGTCGTCGCCCTTCGCCAGCGCGAATCGCCGCGACGGCGCGTCGGCGGTGGCCAGTCGTAGCGCGCCGCCGGCCATCCGGGCGAGCTTGCCCCCACCGAGAGGCGCCGGGGTCGGCGCGGTGGCGGCGATGACGGCGTTGAACTCGTCGGTGGCGAACTCCTCGTCGTCGCTGCGCATGATCGGCACGACGACCACCTCATGGCCCCGCGCCAACAGACCGGCGGCGTGGTTGAGGACGAAGGTCTGCGACACGACAGGGAACTGGCGTGCCATGAGGCAGATGCGCATGCAGCTAGGCGAGGTCGATGTCGCCCACGCGCGGCTTCCACGGCAGGTCGAGTTCCTTGATGACCCGCGCCGGGATGCCGGAGGACAACACGCCCGGCGGCACGTCCTTTGTCACGACCGAGCTCGGCCCGACGATGACGTGTTCGCCGATGGTGACGCCCATGGTGACCGTGCTCTTGGGGCACACCCACACGTCGGGCTTCAACACGATCGGCGCACTCGTGGTGTTGAAGTAGCTCCACTCGTCGGGCGCTGTTTGCACGTGGTTGCTGTCGACGATGGTGGAGTACTCCGCGATCTGGGCGAAGTGGCCGATGGTCACCGACTCGGCGCAGTGGATGGCCACGCCCCAGCCGATGTTGCTCGGCCCGTCGACGACGAGGTCGCCTCCGGTGATGTTGAGCACCGTGTTGGCGCGTACGTCGACGCTTTCGCCGATGCGGATCGATCCGCCGCGCAAGCGGAGGCGCACATCGTCGCCGATCGTCGAGCCTTTGCCGACGTGAAGCGAGTTACGCGTATGGGAGCGGATCTCGAGGTTGACGCGCTTGCCGATGGTGACGTCGGGTGCGATCGACACTTCGATCGGCGCGCTGTGCCACCACGACAGGAAGCGCAGGCGCAGCAGGAGACGGGCGCGCCGGGTGCTCGGCACTTTGCGCAGGGTGACCGGCCAGTTCCGCGGCCGCAGGAGCGTAAGCATGCGGCGGGGCGACGACATCGCCGACAAGGTATCCGCTGTTAGTAGGCGCCACGCCGACGCAACAGCGCCGGCAGCGTTGCAACCAGGACCCACAGGTCGAGCATCAGCGACCAGTTGTCCACGTAGTGCAGGTCGAAACGGGCGTAGTCGTCGAAGCTGAGCTCGTGGCGACCGTTGATCTGCCACAGACCGGTCAGGCCCGGCTTCACCCACAGACGCGCCTTGAGCCGCTCGTCGTACTTGTCGACCTCGACCGGGAGCGCGGGGCGGGGGCCGACGAGGCTCATGTTGCCCTTGAGGACGTTGAGCAACTGCGGCAGCTCGTCGAGACCGAGCGGGCGCAGCACCCGACCCAGACGCGTCACGCGCGGGTCGTCGGCAATCTTGAACAACAGGCCGTCGGCCTCGTTGTGCTCGACGAGCTGGTGACGCAGATCCTCGGCGTCGCGCACCATCGTGCGGAACTTGTACATGGTGAACAAGGCGCCGTCGAGGCCCACGCGCGTCTGCTTGAACAACACGTGCTTGCCACTGGTCACGCGGATGGCGAGCGCGATGCACGCCGCGATCGGCGCGGCGACGACGAGGAGCACCGACGCACCGACGACGTCGATGGCCCGCTTCAGGAAGCGCTTGGTCGCCGAGGCCTCGCGGCGCACGAGAATCTCGGGCGCGGTTGTCGGTGCGGTGGGGTTACTCGTCTTCTCGGCGCGCCGGAGGTCGACGACGACTTTGTCGGGGTCACGGACGTCGAGGGTGCCGAGTTCGAGCGCTTCGCGGTCAAAGGCGATCGACATCAGCTCACCGCCCCACTGCGGGTGATGCGTGTTTGCCACCACGTGCGGGCGACGAGGTAGCAGAACTTCGAGTTGCCGACGAGGTAGCGCTTCCACATCCGGCGCGGTTCTTGCGCCAAGCGGTGCGCCCACTCGAGGCCCCAATTCTGCGCCCACTTCGGCGCCCGCGAGACGAGCCCGCCGAAGACGTCGAACGAACCGCCGACGCCGACAACGAGGGCATTGCCGAACGCCGCCAGGTTGTCGCCCACGAGGTACTCCTTGCGCGGCGTGGGCAGCGCCACCAGGACCAGCTGCGCGCCGGAGGCGGCGACCTCGCCGAACACGTCGGCCTGCTCCTCGTCGGTCCAGTAACCGTTGTGGCTACCCGAGACGATCAGGTCGGGGAAGCGCCCCTGGAAGTGGGCAACACAGGCTTCGAGGGCGGCGTCGGTGGCGCCCAGGAAGTACACGCCCCAGCCGCGCTCCGCGGCGCGGGCGATGAGCGCTTCCATGAAGTCGATGCCGGCGACCCGCTCGGGCACCTTGGCCCGCAGCAGTCGCGACGCCCACACGATCGACTGACCGTCGACGTTGACCATGTCGGCATTGGCGAGCACCTCGGCGAGCCGCTCGTCGTTGCGCATGCCGACGACCTTGGCGGCGTTGATGCAAACGTGGTGGCGAGGGCTGCGGGTTTCGATGAGCGCCTCGGCACGGTCGACGGATTCGGTGAGGCTGAGCGGGTCGACGTCGAGGCCGAACAGGTTCACGGGCTGGCGCGGCGGCACGAGGCGGTGCGTCCGCAGGTCGAGCACCACCCCCTCGTCGTGGTGCTTACGAACGCGGGCGCGACGCGTGTGCTGCGCGACCGGCGCAGAACCCGTGTCGTCAAGCAGCGTCATCAGCGCTCCACCCCAATCCGCTCTTCCTCTGAGGGGAATGCCTGGGCGGAACTCCCAAGCTGCGATCCCCGTACATACGGAATCGGAGAAAGTCCCAATTCCTTACGAAATTTCTTGCCCACGCCTGCCCGCAATCCCAACTAGGACCCAACGGGGCCAAGGATTCTATAAGCGGGGGCAAAAATCCTGCGTATTCGGGCGTATTCACACCCATGTAATTCGGGGTTTACAAAACGAACACCCGGTTCAGGAAGGAGCCACGCACCATCGAGGAGACCTCGACGGTGTCGATGAGGAATGCGTGCGGCAGGTACAGCATGCGCTGCGCGCCGGAGCCGATGGGCCAGCGACGGAGCCGGAAATTGATCCACGGGATGACCCCGAGCAACGGCAACGGATTGCGGGCGATCGCCGCCACGGTTATCCCGCCGATGGCGACGAGCACGAGCTCGTGGGTCTTCTTCCAGAACAGCCGGTGCACCAGCATCGGCCGCGCCTTGACGGGGTGGAGGCGGGTGACGCGGGGGATGTCGAGCCACATCGACGCCTCGCGCAGCGCGGCGCGGTAGCTGCTCTTGCTGATGTCGTGGAGGACAACAGCGTCGTTGGCGAAGGCCACCGTGCCGCCGGATTCGAGGAGGCGCCAGCCAAGGTCGGTGTCCTCACCGCCCTTGAACCGGAAGCCGACGTCGAAGCCGCCGAGGCGTTCGAGGGCGTCACGCCGGTAGAAGATGTTGCAGGTGTGGAAGTAACGAGTTCCCGACGACTCGTTGACGCGCTGCGTGCGGCTGAACACGCCCGTGTTGCCGGCCTGCGCCGGATTGGGGTCGGTGCGGCCCACGACGACGGTGGCGCCCGTCGCCGCCATCGCCTTCAGCCCTTCTTCGAGCCAGCGCGGATCGGGCGCGCAGTCGTCGTCGGTGAAGGCGACGATCGGCGCCTTCGCCGCCCGCCAGCCGGCGTTGCGGCCCTTCGATCGGCCTTGATTCTGCGGGAACGACACGATGCGCACGTGCAGCTTCGATGCGTCGGCGAGCCGCTGCAACACGGCGCCGGTGTCGTCCTTCGATCCGTCGTCGACGATCACGACCTCGAACCGGCCGGCGTCGAGGGTTTGTGCCTCGAGCGCCGCGAAGAACGGCGGCAGTTTGTGCGCCCGCTCGAACGTCGAGCACACCACGGACACTTCAGGTGCGATGTCGGCCACGGCGGTGCAAGGTACTCGCGACGTCGCGATACAGCGCTTCGTGCTGCGGGCCGATGGCCTGTTGCCAGTCCCACGTCATGGCACGACGAACGCAGCGCGGCGCCGTCTCAGGGTCGGCCGCAAGGCTGAGTGCGTCGCCGATCGCAGCCGCGAGCGCGTCGGCGTCGCCGTGGTTCACGATGCGACCGACCTCGTCGGTCACGATGTCGTCGGCGCCGCCACCACGGCAGCCCACAACCGGTGTCCCACTCGCCAGCGATTCCGCCAGCACGAGCCCGAACGCCTCGTTGCGCGACGGCAGCACGGTCACGTGCGACGCGGCGTAACGCGCCGGCAGCTCGTCGGGCGAGCCGGCACCGACCACGTCGACGCGGTCGCGATACGGCGCTACGGCGTCGCCCGCGCTCGTGAACGCCCACTCCGGGTCGCCGGGCCCGCACAACACGAGACGAACATCGGAACGCCGAGAGGCAATCGCGCCGAAGGCTCGCAGCAAGACGTCGACGCCCTTTTCCGGCCGCATCGCCGACGCGAACAGGATCGTCGACACCGCGGTTCGGCCGGAGGGCGCGAATGCGTTCGTGCGCACTCCCGGGGCGATCACCACGGGGCGGCGCCCGAGCGTCGCCTCGACGTCGGCGGCGACGCTCTCCGACAGCGCCGTCACCGCCCCCGCCGTCCGCATGACCGCCCGCAGCACCCGCGCCTTGACCGGTTTGCTGGCCAGCAGTTCCGGCGTCGGGTAGCCGAGCAGGGTGAACACGACGCGCTGGCCCACCGCTCGGGCCGCCAGCGCCGCGTTGGGGTTGAGCGAGTGCACGACGTCGTAGCGGTGCCGCACCAGCGTCGGCACGACGCGGAGCCCAAACGTCTCCACCGACGTGACCTGCACGCGACCCCGTGCCACGCCGCGCAGGTGCGCCAGGCGCACGTCGTCGCCGTGGTCCGTGTGCGTCACCCCCGGCGCGCGCGCCGTGCCGGTGATGACGTCGACGTCGTGGCCCGCGCCGCGCAAATACCACGCGAGATCGTCGAGGTAGCGCTCGCCCCCGCGCCGCACCTCGGGCCAAACGTACGGGCTGAGTAATGCGACCCTCACTTGGAGCCGGTGCGCTCCATGTGCTCCTCGATCTGCGCGCGCCCGGCGGACGGGTCACGGTAGATACGAATGGTCTCGGCGATCGTCTCGTCCAGCGTCCACGCCGGTTCCCACCCGAGTTCCTTGTGGGCCAGCGCCGGGTCGAGCGTGAGCAAGCCGGCTTCCTGGGCGTCGGTCTCGCGCTCGATCACGATGCGGTCCTGCGCCGCGCCCCAGTGCTTCACCGCGGCGCGCGTGACTTCGAGGACGGTCGCCGCCCCGCGGGCGTGGGCGAAGTTGTACGCCGGCGACAGCGGGCGGCCGTCGAGCTGGGCGGCGGCGACGAGCAGGTAACCGTGCACGCAGTCGAGCACGTGCTGCCACGGCCGCACGGCGTCGGGGCGGCGCAGGGTGATGTTCTCTCCCGCTTCCAGCGCGCGCACGATGTCGGGGATCAAGCGATCGGCCGACCAGTCGCCGCCGCCGATGACGTTGCCGGCGCGCACGGAGGTGACCGGGGCGACGTGCAGGCCCATCAGGTCACTGCGGCGATAAGGGCCGACGGCGATCTCTGCTGCGGCCTTCGAGGCGCTGTAGGGGTCGTGGCCGCCGAGACGGTCGCCCTCGGCGAAGGGGCGACCCTCTTCGTTGTTCTCGTAGACCTTGTCGGTCGTGACCACGACGACGCCGCGCACGGACGGCACGGCCAGCGCCGCTTCGAGCACGTTGACCGTGCCCATGACGTTGGTTCCATAGGTGGCGCGCCGGTCGGCCCACGCGGCGCGCACCAGCGGTTGCGCGGCGAGATGGAACACGATGTCGGGTTCGACCGACTTGACCGCCTCGTCGACGGCGTCGGCGTCGCGCACGTCGGCCTCGATCGTGTGGGCATACGACGCCACCCCGAGGTCGACGAACGAGCCGCGCGCCGGTGGGGCGAGCGCGACCCCGTGCACCTCGGCGCCGAGCAGATTCAACCACGCCGCGAGCCACGCGCCCTTGAAACCGGTGTGACCGGTCACGAGTGCCCGCGTCCCGCGCAGCGAACCGAGCACTGCGGGATTCATACGGTCGGTAACCATAAAAGGAAATCCTCGGCGAGTTAGTTTCCTTGGCCATGTCGGTTCGGACCGTCATCCTCTGTGGTGGCAAAGGCACGCGTGCGTACCCGCAGACCGCCACCGTGCCCAAGCCGTTGCTCGAAGTTGCAGGCCAACCCGTGGTTCGGCGCGTGATGGAGATCTACGCCGCCCACGGCTTCACCGACTTCGTGCTGGCGGCCGGTTACAAGAAGGAATTGCTCGACGAGTTCGCCAAGGAACTCGACGAGCCGTGGACCGTCGACGTGATCGACACCGGCGAAGAGACCAATACGGGCGGCCGCGTCCGCGCCATCGCCGACAAGGTGGGCGACACGTTCTTCGTCACCTACGCCGACGGCCTGGGCGACGTGGACCTCCAGGCGTCGCTCGAGTTCCACCACGCGCACCGCGGTTGCGCGACGATGACCGTCGTGCCCCTTCCGTCGCAATACGGCACCGTGGATTTTGGCGACGACGGGCGCGTCGTCGGCTTCAAGGAAAAGCCGCGGTTGCCCGACCACTACATCAACGCCGGGTTCTTCGTGATGGACCGCCACTGTTTCGACAAGTGGCCTACGCCCGGTGAAGACCTCGAGCGCGACGTGCTGCCGGCTCTTGGCCGCGACGGCGAGCTGTTCGCGTACAAACACCCGGGGTTCTGGAAATCGATGGACACCTACAAGGACGCACTCGAGCTGACGTCGCTGTGCGAAGGCGGTTCGCCGCCGTGGATGCGCGTATGAGCCCCAAGGTCGATCCCCGCGGCCAGGTCTCGACGCCCGCCCGGTTAATGGGATGGGTGGGCGTGAAGGGACGCCGCAACCCCGTCGCCAAGCGCATCGTCAACATGGCGCGCTACGTCGTGCGCGGCTACGACGGCGCCAACGCGGTGTTGCAACACATCGCCACGAACGGCGAAAACTGGGTCCTCACCCAGCTCGGCCCTCAACTCGACGTCGTCTTCGACGTCGGAGCCAACGTCGGTGAGTGGACGAAGTACGCGCTCGCCGCCGGTGCCCGCGAGGTGCACGCCTTCGAGATCTCGCCGACGACCGCGGCGCAGTTGCGCGACAACCACGGCAGCGACGCCCGCGTGCACATCAACTCATTCGGACTGTCTGACGAAGCGGGCACGATCACCATTCGGCACTTCCCCGATCTGCCGGTGCTGACGACGATGACGGACTTCCCGTGGGAGATCGAGTCCGAACAGATCGAGGTGCCGGTCCGAACGGGCGACGACTACATCGCGGAGAACGGAGTCGACAAGATCGACTTCTTGAAGATCGACGTGGAAGGCGCCGAGGAGAAGGTGCTGCACGGCTTCGCCAACGCCTTCGAACGCGGGGCCATCGGTGCGGTGCAGTTCGAGTACGGCAAGTTCGTGGTGTTGACCAAGTACATGCTGCGCGACTTCTACGCGGACCTCACCAAATGGGGCTTTCTGATCGGCCGCATCCTGCCCACCGCGTGGGAGGCGGTGCCGTTCAATCTCGCCATGGAAACGCTCACCGACGCGAACTACCTCGCGGTGCACGAGTCCCGCACCGATCTCCTCAACCGGTTGAAGTAGCGCGCTTACGGCGCGATCGTCGTGCCCGCCTCGCGGAAGAACGTGCTCTGATCAGCGAGTTCGTCAGGCGAGCAAAACGCTTCGGTCTTGCCGTCGCGGAGCACGAGCACGCGGTCGCAGTGGCGCAGCGTCGACAGCCGGTGGGCGACGACGATGACGAGGGCGTGCTCACGCAGTCGCTCGATCGTCTCGACGATGACGCCTTCGGCTTTGTGGTCGAGCGCGCTCGTCGGTTCGTCGAGGACGATCAGCCCCGGTGGCACCGCCAGTGCGCGGGCGATGGTAAGGCGCTGGCGCTGGCCACCCGACAAGCCGCGGTTGCCGCGCTCGCCCACCTTCGTGTCGAAGCCTTCTTCGAACTCGAGTACGTCCACCGTCAGGTTCGCCTTGTCGGCCGCGCTCCGAACCGCCTCCTGGGTGACGCCCTCGCGCAGGAACCGGATGTTGTCCTCGACCGACGCCGTGATGAGATGACCCATCTGGGGCACCAGCACGACCTGACGCGTCCAGGACTCGCGGTCGTAGTCGCTCGCCGGACGACCGTTGACCCGGTACGTGCCCGTGGTCGGCTCGTCGAGGCGCACCAGGAGCTCCGACAGCGTCGACTTCCCGCTCCCCGACGGCCCGATGACGCCGATCAACTGCCCACGCTTCGCCTTGAAGCTCACGCCGTCGAGCGCCAACGGTTGACCCGGTTCGCCGTATGAGTAGGTGACGTTGTCGATCTCGATCTCCTCGAGGGGACCGAGCACCGCGTCGCCCACGTGCATGCGACCGGCGGCGTATTTATCGCGGCCTTCCTTGAGCTCGGCGAGCCAGGGCCGCGCCTCGGCGATCACGGGATCGGCCGCTTGCACGCCTTGGGCCTGCTGCATCGCCCGCAGCACGATGAGCAGCGCCGCGCCGATGGCACCGACGTCCTTGATGTCGAGGATGTACACGAGGGCGACGCCACCGAGCAGGATCAGGAACACGAGGCGCTGGTAGAGCACGGGGACGAAGCCCGACGCCACGCGGGTTCGGAATGCCGGACGTTCGAGTTCGTCGATCTCGGTGTTGATCTGCTCCCGGATCGGGTCTTCGACGCCGTAGGCCTTGATCTCACGGCTGGCGGAGATCGCATCGATGATCGTGCGGAAAAGCCGCCGCGTCATCATCTTCGACTCTTCGCCGGCATCGCGGGTGATCCGACGCACGGGCAAGAACCCGAACCACAGCACGGCGCCGAGGGCGATCACGACCAGCGCGATGGCTGGGGCCATGGCGGTGGCGACGACGAGGAACACGGCGAGTGTCGCCACCGAAGTGAGCTGGCTGATGATCGACGTCACCATGCTGCTGGCGCGTGGCACGTGGAAGACGATGAAGTTCACGAACGCGCTCTCGACTTCGGTGCGCTGCGTTCGCCAACTGGCGTGCGAAAACTCCTTGTAGATCGCCCGCCGCATGATCGTGTTGACCTCGGCTGTGATCCGCGACAGCTGCACCGTGATGAAGAACTGCACCAGCATCGTGACAATGGCGAGGGTCGCTCCGAGCTCCAGCAGCTGCGGGATCGACAGGCCCGTGAGACTGAAGCCGGGCAGCTTCACCGCTGACAGATCGGCGCCGTTCCGTCCGGCGATCGCGATGCCGACGGTGGCGAGAATGGCGAGGAAGGCCGATTCGCTGACACCGACGACGGCGCCCATCGCCGCCAGCATCAGGACGCGGAAGCGCCCGACGTGGACAAACTCCTCAACCTCACGCCACGCTTTGATAGAGACCGAGAACGACGGGAGGCGGCGCATGCGGACCTGAAGTTACCGGTCGCCGCCGGTCAGAACACAGACGGCCCTCGTCCGCTACGTTCTGCAGGCTGTGAGTTCCCGAATGCAAGCGTTCATCGAACAGGTCGGGAGCCGGCGTGACAGTCGAGCCGTGAAAGCGGCGGTTCGGGCGTCGCGCGCCCTCTTGCGCGGTTACGAAGGCGCCCCGGTGGTCCTGCGCGACATCGCTCACAACGGCGAGGCACGCGTCTTGCAGCAGTTGCGCGGCGAACTTGGCGTCGTGTTCGACGTCGGGGCGAACGTGGGCGAGTGGACGGCGCAGGCACTGGCGTGCGGAGCGAGCGCGGTGCACGCCTTCGAGATCTCGCCCGCCACTGCCGCGGGTCTCACAAAGCGGTACGAGAACGACGCTCGCGTGCGGGTGAACTCGTTCGGGCTCAGCTCAGCACCGGGCACCATCACCATTCACCACTACCCCGATCATCCGGCGCTGACGACGATCACGGACTACCCGCACGACGCCCAGTCGACGGCGATCGAAGCGGCGGTGTCGACGGGCGACGCCTACATGGCCGAAGCCGGCGTCGACCGCATCGACTTTCTCAAGCTCGACGTCGAGGGCGCCGAGCCGCAGGTCATCGAGGGCTTTGCCAAGGCGTTCGGGAGCGGCAGCATCGGCGCGGTGCAGTTCGAGTACGGACGAGTGTCGATCCTCACGAAGTATCTGCTGCGTGACTTCTTCGAGCAGATGACCGCGTATGGGTTTTCCGTCGGGCGGATCGCACCCAACGCCGTCGAGTTCATGGCCTACGACATGGCATTGGAGACGTTCGCCGACTCAAACTGGGTGGCGGTACACCGCGACCATCCAGAGTGGGTCGCTCGGCTTGCATGAGCAGCGCAAGCTTGCCGCCCGCAGAGGTTCGGCACAGTCCGGCGTGGGGCTCGACTAAGCCTTCGCTCAGCGTCATCGTCTCGACGTATCGGCGCGCCCACTATCTCCCCGGTCTGTTCGACGCCCTCGAACACCAAGACCTGGAGCGGTCGCGCTTCGAAGTCGTCATCGCGGATGACGCGTCGACCGACGACACCTGGGAGGTGCTCCGGCAATTCGCGGAGTCCTCGCCACTTTCGGTCTGCGTCGCGCGCCTCGCCAAGAACTCCGGGCCATCGGCGGGCAGGAACGTCGCCGTGGAGCTCGCACGGGCGCCGTTGCTGGCGTTCACCGACGACGACTGCTTACCGACACCGCGATGGGCTGCCGCGATGCTCGCCGCGCTAGAGGACGACGCGCACCGCATCGTGCAGGGGCGCACGGAGACCGAGGCCGGCGCCCGCGGGCGCTGGGACCACACCCTCGCCATTCGGGCGACGACCGACCTCTTCGAGACGTGCAACATGGGCTACCACCGCGCCGACGTGCGCGCCGTGGGGGGCTTTCGCACGCTGCCGGGTTACCGCGCCGGGCGCGGGGGCAGCCCGATGGGCGGCGAAGACACATTGCTCGGTTGGGACGTGCTGCGGGCGACTCGACAGACCACCACCGCGTTCGCCGACGACGCCCTCGTGTATCACCGCATCGAGCCACGCGACGTTCGCGGCTGGCTGCACGAGCGAAACGGCATGGACATCTTTCCCGGCCTCATCGCGGGCGTGCCCGAGCTGCGGCGCCGGTTCTTTCTCAGGTGGTTCTTCTCGGCGCGATCGGCGGCGTTCGACCTGGCGTTCGTGGGGCTGCTCGGCGCGATCGTCTTGCGTTCGTGGATCCCGTTGCTGGCGCTGCTGCCGTACGTGACCTACCTCGTCCCGCGGCGCCGGCGCGGCCTGCGGTTGTGGGCCCGAACCGTCTTCGTGTTCATCGCGGGCGACGCCGCCGCCGCCTGGAGCCTGCTGCGAGGCTCGGTGCGCTACCGCCGCTTGCTAATTTGAACTCGATGCCTGGAGGCGCGGCGGGATCAGCCGCCGACACCCTGGTGCGGCTTGACCCCCCGCATCCGCGAACCTTCCACCACATTCCGGGGTTGGACGGTGTCCGGGCAGTCGCCGTCGTGCTGGTCATCGCGTTCCACATCGGCACGCTGTGGGGCGATGGGGGCGGTTTGTTCCACGGCGGATTCATCGGCGTCGACATCTTCTTCGTCCTGAGCGGCTTCTTGATCACGTCGCTGCTCGTCGAGGAGCGGGCGAAGGTCGGCTCGGTCGGTTTCCGCAAGTTCTATGCCCGGCGGGCGCTGCGGTTGTTCCCGGCGCTGGCTGGCGTGCTCCTCGCATACCTGCTCTACGTGTGGACCACCGACGCATCGATCAAGACCACGTTGCAAGAGATCCTCTCGGTCGTGTTCTACGTGTCGAACTTCGCGCAGACCTTCTTCTTGAAGGAGATGCAGAAATCGGGATTGACCTTCACGTGGTCACTGGCGATCGAAGAGCAGTTCTACGTCGTGTGGCCCGCGCTACTCATGTTCGGTCTGCTGCGCTACGCCAAGACGCGCCAGACCGTGCTCGTCACCATCGCCCTGGGGGCGGTCGCGTCGATGGTCATCCGCATCATCGTGTGGCATTGGGGCGGGGGCTTCCCGGCCGCGTACATGCGTCCCGACTGCCGCGCCGACGGCTTGCTCATCGGCGCGTTCTGCGCATTCGCGTGGCGCTGGGAACTCGTCCCGCGGCGCTGGTTGAACGAAGTTGCGCTTCTGTGCGCCGGAGCGATCCTGGCGTTGGCCGTGCTCGTGCACCTCACCGGTGTGATGTACGACGCGGGGTTCACTGCCGTCTCCCTGGCAACGGGCGTCATCATCCTCGCGATCGCCGAAAACCGCACCAGCCTCCTGCCCGTATTGGAATGGCAACCGCTGCGCTGGATCGGCAAGGTCTCGTACGGGCTCTACCTCTGGCATCCACTGGCGATCGTGATCGCCCTCCGGGTGTTCCGAGCCGAGGGTCGCGTTTTCGTTGCGTTCGCCGCCGTTGGCCTCACGCTGCTGTCGACCGTCGCGTCGTGGCACCTCATCGAACGACCGTTCCTACGGCTCAAGTCTCGGGTCGCGGCCCCGGTCGCCCACTAACTGGTCGATGACGGACACCCTCGGTCTCGACGAGCTCGACGCGGCTGGCGCCCGTCGGTTCCACCACGTGCCGGGCCTCGACGGCATCCGCGCCGTGGCCGTGCTGCTGGTGATCGGTCTGCACTACGGCACGATGTGGAAGCCCTCGTGGCGGCCCGACGGCCTCGTCCCCGGCGGCTATGCCGGAGTCGACATCTTCTTCGTGCTCTCGGGATTCCTCATCACGACGCTGCTGGTGGGCGAGAAATCGGGGACGGGCGAGGTCAGCTTTCGGAAGTTCTACGCCCGGCGTGCCCTCCGGCTCCTCCCCGCGCTGTACGCGGTACTCGTCGTCTTCGTCGTGTATTCGCTCGCTATCGGCAGTCCGATGCGCGAAGCGACCAAGGAAGTCGCGTCGGTCGTGTTCTACGTGTCGAACTTCGCGCAGGTCTACAAGCTCCCGCACATGATCGGCTCGGGCATCGGCATGACGTGGTCGTTGGCGATCGAGGAGCAGTTCTATCTGGTGTGGCCGGCGCTACTCGTGCTCGGCGTACTCCGCTTCGCCAAGACGCGCCCCGCAGTGCTGTGGACGATCGGTGCGGGCGCGCTGTTGTCCGCTCTGATCCGAGTGGTCATCTGGAACTGGGGCGCCGGCTATCCCGCGGCGTACATGCGCCCCGATGCGCGCGCTGATGGCTTGCTCATCGGTGCACTGTGCGCGTTCCTGTGGCGCTGGGACATGGTCCCGACACGCTGGCTGCGTCAGGCCGCGATCGTCAGCGCCGCGTTCCTGGTCTTCGTCGCGTTGTTCGTGAAGGCCGAAGGTTTCGTGTTCGACGGGGGCTTCACCCTCATCTCCCTCGCCGCCGGCGTCGTGATCCTCGCGGTCGTCCTCGGCGTTCCTCCGCTCGTGGCGCCGATGGAGTGGGGCCCGATGCGGACGATCGGCAAGGTGTCCTACGGCCTGTACTTGTGGCAGACGCTTTCGTTGCGCATGGCCTCGCACGTGCTCGGCACGGGCAACCGCGTTGCGTTGACCGCAACCGGCCTCGTGATCATGGTGGGAGCGGTCACCACGTCGTGGCTTTTGATCGAGCAGCCGTTCCTGCGGTTGAAAAAGAGAGTCGCGTCACCGGTTCCGCATTAGACGCCCGGCGCGCCGGCGCACGAGCTGGAACGTATAGCCCGGGCGCAGCTTCACGGCGCGCACCTCCTGCGGCGTGGCGTAGCCCAGCTCGACCAGCAGCTCACCGCCGTGCCGGTACACGGCGTACGCCTCTGCCGGTGACAGCCCCTCGGAGTGGCGCACCTGGTGCTGACTCACCCGCGTGCCGGCTTGCGCCTCGAGCGCAGCGCGCACGCGATCGTCCACCGGCAAGCCAAGCCACGCCAGCAACTCGACCACGTGCGCCGTCGGATCGCTGAGCAACTCCTCGTACCGCACGACGCGAATTCGGTCGGACCCCGCGGCGAAAGCCTGCAACTTGCGAAACGACCGCACCCACCCTTTCGCCGCCGCAGTCGGGTCGTCGGTGCCGAACTGCACTTGCATCAACGAGTGCACGACGTCGCGCCCGTCCCGGTAGATGCCGATGATCGAAGCTTCAGGAAACAACTCGACGATCGTCTCGAGGTGGTCGACGTTGCTCGGGGTCTTCTCCACGACGCGCAATGCGTCCGGCGCGTTGTGTTCCTGCCAGTACGCAAACAGCGCGCGGGCGAAACGGCGCACGGCGGCGACGACGGCGGCGCGACCGGCGAGGCCCATCAGGGCATCGTTCGCGAGCACGTCGCGCAGACTCGTGAACAGGCAGGTTTCGCCTTCAGGGCCCGCGAGATCGGGATGGGCCTGCAACATGCGCTGCAACCACGTCGTGCCGCTGCGTGGGAACCCGACGACGATCACCGGCGCCGCCGCGTCTGTCCGCGCGTTCTGCGGCGCGGGTACGGGCGGGACCGAGGAAGGCGCCGCCGGATAGAGCGCGCGGATGATCGGTTCCATTTCGGCGTTGCCCGGTGATGCATCGGCGACTGGTCCGTCGCTGATGGCGGCATAGAGATCGTCGGTGAGCTGGCGCAGCAACAGCAGGAACGGCTTTGGCGGTGCAAAGTTGCTGAGGCCGTACTCCGCGTGCATGCCCATCACGTAGTAATCCACGATGCGCTTGACGCCGTGGGCGAACAACTCCGGCGCCAAGCCCTCCGCCGCGCCCTCGAATTGCACGTGACCGGCGCCCGGTAGCCCGGCCACATCGGCCGGTGTAAGGGCGATCTCCATCTCGAGCGAAGATCCCCGGGGCCGGTAGGCGTCGGTCAAGCCACGTAATCTACCGACGATGTCCACCGAACCTGATCGGCTGTCGGCGCGCCGCGAGTCGATCTACGACACGGTCGCCCAGGCGAGGCAACGCACGGCACCCTTCGATCCTTCGGCGAGTCCGTTGTTCGAGCACGTCGGCTTCGTCGTCGGCGCGCCCCGCAGCGGCACCACGTGGCTGCAGCAGCTGCTGTTCACCCACCCGCTGATCGCGACCGGCGGCGAGTCGCACCTGTTCTGCGAAGTGCTGCCGCCGGCATTCGAGAACTTCTTCATCGGCGACTCGGGCAACCAGCTCCACACGTGGGTGTCGCGCGACGAACTGCTCACGATTGCCCGACAATTCGCCGACTCGGTTTTCCTGGCTCAGCGCAACGGCACGCGTCCCGACGCCACCTTGGTCCTGGAGAAGACGCCGAATCACCAAATGCAGTCGGCGCTGCAAGCCGAGCTGTACCCCGACGCGCGTTACGTGCACATCATCCGCGACGGGCGCGACGCCACGTCGTCGCAGCGCGCCAACTGGAAGACCCTGTCGTCCGATTACACGCACCCCGCAGTGATGGCGCGGGCGTGGGCCGCCGAGGTGCGCGACATTCGCGCCCACTTCGGGAACCTGGCCTACCTGGAGCTGCGCTATGAGGACATCGTGCGCGATACGCCGGCGGCCCTCGCGCAGATCTTCGAGCACTTCCGGCTTCCCTACGACGCCACCCTGTGCGAGGAGGCGGCGGAGTTCGGGCGCGCCCCGGTGAACATGTTCGGGTCCTCGAAGGTGGGCGTGCGCAAGCGCGAGGGCGACACGCTGGCCGAGCGCAGCGTGGCGCGCGCCGCCGGCGGTCTGCTCACCGAGCTCGGCTACGCCGACGAAGCCGAAGTGGCACGCCTGGCGCGGCTGCGCACGCCGGCGACGGTCGCCTACGACGCCCGCGATGCGATCGGCGTGGGCGCCGAGCGCGCCCGCAACCTGTGGGCGCGCGCCAAGCGGCGCGTCCGGCGCGAGTTCAACCATCGCAAGGCAACGCCGGTGAAGGCCTACGTAAACGACTTCGCCGCCGCGCTCGAGGCACGCGACGAAACCCGGCTCGCCTCGTTGCTCGACGCCGAGGTCGCCATCGGGGGCAAGCCGCCCGTCGCTGCCGCGGCGGCGGCCACCGATCTCATCGGTCGCTTCGGCGACAGCCGGCTGGTGCACCGCAACGTGTTCGGCGGCCAGGCGCAGCTCACCTTCGTGTCGCCCCAGGGCGACCGCGTCGTGGTCGGCGTCACGCCCCGCGACGGGCGCGCCGGCGCGTTCGAGATCCTCTAGGCGCGCCTCAGCGGCCGGCGACGACCGCGGCGGCGACGGGCAACTCGACGTAGAACACCGAACCGTCACCGGGACGGCTCGTCACCGAGATGCGCCCGCCGTGGCTCTCCACGATGCCCTGGGCGATGTAGAGCCCGAGTCCGGCGCCGGCAACCTCGTGGTCTTCGGCGCGGTGCACGCGGGCGAAGCGGCCGAAGATCAGCGGTTGGTCCTCGGGCGCGATCCCGATGCCGCGATCGCGCACCGCGATGCGCAGCCGGCCCGTTCCGCTCTCGACGGCGGCCGAGACCCCGATCGCCTGATCGTGGGGCGAGAACTTGGCGGCGTTCGAGATCAGCTGACCGAGGACCTGGGTCAAACGTTCGGCGTCACCGCGGATCGGCGGCAACTCGTCGAGGTGCAACTCGATTGGTTGGGTGATCGAGCACCGCGCCGCGTCGACCGCGGCGCGAATGACGGCGCTCGGGTTGTCGATCAGGCGCAGGTCGCACGGGAAGCGACCGTCGACGACAAGCCCCGCAGTCGCTACGTCGCCCACGAGTTGCTCGAGGGACGTCACGCTGGCGTCGAGGTTCGCCAGCAATCGCTGCCGCCAACTCTCGCCAAGCGAGACCTTCTCGTCGCGCAGCACGTCGAGCGCGCCCCGGATGGCGCCGACTTGCCTGCGCATGTCGTTGCGAACGAACTCCGACAAGTCGGCGCGCAACGAGTCGACGTCGGCGCGGCGGCGCGCCGCGGTCTCCTCTTCGTCGTCGAGCATCAGGCTGCGCGCCACCCGCGTCAGCGAGGGGACGAGCACGCGGATGGTCTCGAGGACGGATTCCGACGGCAGTTCGTCGTCGGCCAGCCCGATCAACAGCAGGCCGATCGGTCCGAGCGTCGCGTGGCGGATCGTCACGCCCACGCCGTTGCGCGCGCGGGTGCGGCTCAAGAACCGCTCGACCGGCGCGACGCCGTGGGCGTCGACGCGGGCGCGAAACACCGTGGGCAGGTCGCGCACGACGCTACGGCCGTCATCGCCGAGGTCGCCTTCGTCGGGGAGGTGGATGGCGACGCGCTCGCCCACCGTGAGGACCTCGTGGTAGCCCGCACCGTCGCGCCCGAAAGCAACGAGCCCGACGGCGGTCACGTCGACCACCCGTCCGATGATCGTCTCGACGTTGTGCAGCACCTGGGCGGCGTCGAGCGCACCGGCGGTGGGCGCGACGAGTGCTTCGGACGCGTCGCGGGCGATCGCAACCCAACCCGTCACCTGCCCGTCACGCGCCGTCGCCAACCCGAGGCGCACGTCGACGAGGATCGACACGCCGTCGCCGCGGATCGCCGGCATCACCGCGCTGCGGATGTCGCCCGGCATCATGCTGCGGAACGCCTCCGCCCACGGACCGATGTCCTCGGCGATGTAATCGGCGATGCTGCCGCCGATCGCCGCGTCGGCCGGAACACCGAGCAGCCGCTCGGCGCCGGCGTTCCACGCGGTGACGCGCCCGTCGGCGTCGCCGCCGATGATGGCGTCGGCCGCGCCGGCCACGATGTGGGCGATCTCCTCGCGCGCTCGCGCCAGCGCGGCGGCGCGGCGAGCGGACTGGTCGTGGGCCACTTCGGATTCTTCCGAGAAACGCAGCAGGCGCGCCAGCACGACGATTATCAGCGCCAGGCGCGCCGGCATCTCGAGGTAGTGCACGCGTGGGAAGGCGGCGTCCGAGACGGGCGAGAGCACGAGTGGAATCAGCGCCAAGCCGAAGATGGCGGCGCGCACCGCTTCGAGGCGCGTGCGCCGCTGCGCCGGGTGGTCGGCGACGGCGACCATCGCGGGGTGCAAGGCGGCGGCGCCCAGGAACACCGCGTGGGCCAACCACGTGACTTCGACACCCGCGCCGACGTCGTAGCCATTCGCCCCGAGGTAAGCGAACACCACGTCGCCGACGGTGAGGAACAGCAGCGAGGCGATGAGGAGTTCGGTCGCGGGGTTGCGTATCCCGCGGTGCAGCGCCAGGTACATCGTGGGCACGAGGGCGGCGATGTCGGCGATCGGATACGCCGTGGCGACGAGCACGGCCGCCACCGAGCGATGGCCGCCGGCGTTCGCCGTCACGAGCGGCCCAGCGACGCCGATCGCCGCCGCCAGCGAGATCACAGCGAAGTCGAGGAACGTGTCGATCTTGCGCGACGGCAGCCGCCGTCGGGCCATACCCCACGTTGCCGCCAGCAGGAACGGATAGCTGGCGAGATAGAAGCCGTCGGCCCACGACGGCACCGGCACGGGGTCGACGTGACGAACGAGGTTCAGAACGTCGAAGGCGACGTCGCCGGCCGCGAGGCAGAACAGGCTGACCGCCGCCAGCAACCACAATTGCGGACGCGCCGGTCGGTGGCGGCGTATGCCGCACAGCACCGCCACGCCGCCGCTGGCGACGAGTCCGTCGTACAGGAATGCCTTGGCGACGTCATCGGTGAGCCGGAAGTACACGACGATCCCGACGACGCCCGCGAGCATGTACGTCGGCACATACCGCGCCGGTTCATGCGTCGACCGCCCCAGTTGCATTCTCCCCACCCCGTATTGCGAAACCAGACCGCCCCAAGACGGTAGCGAATCAGGGCGAGTTACGCCGCGGGAAGGGCAAAGCGGAAGGCGCTGCCGCGGCCCTCGTTGGGCTCGACCCACACCCGCCCGTCCATCAGCTCGACGAGTTGACGAACGGCCGAGAGACCCACCCCGTTGCCGTGGGCGACGCGCCGGCCCGACTCGAGGCGCTCGAATTGCTGGAAGACGCGCTGCGCATCCTCCTCGGAGATGCCGGGGCCCTCGTCGATGACGCTGACGACCACGGCGTCGTCCTCGCGTTCGGCGCGCAGGGTGACGCGGGTGGCGGGCGGCGCGTACTTGACGGCGTTCGACAGCAGGTTCTCGACGACGCGGGCGAACGCCGTGCGGTCGGCAACGACGAGCGCGTCCTCGGGCACCTCGAACGCCACCGTGTAGGCCTCGAGCATGATGCCCATGCGGTCGATGGCACCGGCGAGTTCGTCGCCCACATTGCATATCTCGAGTTCGATCTCGTAGCGACCCGTCTCGAGCTTGAGGTGTTCGAGCACCGACGTGATGCGCCGGTCGAGCTCCTCGCCCGAGCGGACGATGTCGCGCACGTATTCGCGCCGGGTCGCTTCTTCCATGTCGTCCCAGTCGCTGTCGAGCAGCCAGCTCAACCCGACGATGCCAGTGAGCGGCGTGCGGAAGTCGTGGGTGACGGCCGCGATGAGCGCGGCGCGCGAAGCGTCGAGCTCGCGCAGCTGCTGGGTGATCGACCGCTCCTGCTCGAGGGCGAGTTCGCGTAACCCGGCGACGATGAGATCCTCGGTCACGTCGCGTGACACGACGACGACCATGTCGCCGGACTTGGTCACCCGCACTTCGCAGGCCCGCCGCTCGGTGACGCCGTCGCCGCGGTCGCGCACGCGCCACAACGACGGATGCACGTACACCTCGCCGGTGTCGATCACGTGACGGAACGCCTCGAACAGCTCGCTCGGCTCCAAGCCGACCGTTGCCGCCGCGGTGTTGGCGTACACCCACTCGAAGTCCACGACGAGACCGTCGTCGGCACGAATGGCGCGAAACGCCGACACCGCGTCGGGGAGGTTGTCGACGACTGCACGGAGCGGAAATGCAGTGGCGAGTGCCTCGTTCACATCAACTACATCGGAGCCGTTGGGATCCAATTGATGGATTGTTGGGATTCCCAACGACTTGGGAGTTGGGATCTAGAAGACTTCCCAACGACTTGGGAATTAGCTGATGACCAGGCCTTCTTCGGGGTTGGCGCTCACCGTGACGTGCACGACGTCGCCGTCGGTGACCTTGCCCTCGAGCAACGCCATCGCCAGCTTGTCGCCCACTTCGCGCTGGATCAGCCGCTTGAGCGGACGGGCGCCGAACACTTCGTCGTAGCCGTGCTCGGCGATCCAGGTGCGGGCTTCGGGCGACACGTCGAGCGCCAGGCGGCGCGCTTCGAGGCGCTCCTCCAAGTAGCCCAACTGGATGTCGACGATGCCGGCCATGTCCTCACGCTGGAGCGAGCGGAACCGGATGATCTCGTCAATGCGGTTGATGAACTCCGGCTTGAAGTACTCCCGCGGATCGCCCGGCAGGTTCGACGTCATGATCAACACCGCGTTGGTGAAGTCGACCGTGCGGCCCTGGCCGTCAGTCAACCGGCCGTCGTCGAGGATCTGGAGCAGCACGTCGAACACGTCGGGGTGCGCCTTCTCGATCTCGTCGAGGAGGATGACGGCGAAGGGCCGGCGCCGCACCGCTTCGGTGAGCTGGCCGCCCTCGTCGTAGCCGACGTAGCCCGGAGGGGCACCGATCAGGCGCGACACGGCGTGACGCTCCATGTACTCCGACATGTCGATGCGGACCATCGCCTTTTCGTCGTCGAAGAGGAAGTCGGCGAGACTGCGCGCCAGCTCCGTTTTGCCGACGCCCGTCGGGCCGAGGAACAGGAACGAGCCGATCGGACGGTTGGGGTCGGACAGGCCGGCCCGCGAACGACGGATGGCGTTGGACACCGCGGTGACGGCGTCGGCTTGGCCCACGACTCGCTGGTGCAGCACGTCTTCCATGCGCACGAGCTTCGACACTTCGCCTTCGAGCAGCTTGCTGACGGGGATGCCCGTGGCCTTCGCGACGACTTGGGCGACGTCTTCGTCGTCGACCTCTTCCTTCAGCATCGGCGAGTCGCCCTGCAACTCGTTGAGGTGCGCCGTGGCCTCGTTGACCGCCGCTTCGAGCGCGGGAATCTGGCCGTAGCGAATCTCGGCCGCCTTCTCGAGGTCGGCCTCGCGCTCGACCGCGAGCTTCGCCGCCTCGAGGGCTTCCTTGCGCTCGCGGATGACCTGAATGGCTTCCTTCTCGGACTGCCACTTGGCCTTCATTGCCTGGCTCTCTTCTTGCAGGTTCGCCAGTTCCTCGTCGAGCTTCGCCAGCCGCTCCTGGGACGCGGCGTCCGTCTCCTTGGCCAGCGCCACACGCTCGATCTCCAGCTGGCGGATGCGGCGCTCGACGACGTCGATCTCGGTCGGCAGCGAGTCGATCTCGATCCGCAACCGCGACGCCGCTTCGTCGATTAGGTCGATCGCCTTGTCGGGGAGGAAGCGGCTGGTGATGTAGCGCTGCGACAGCACAACGGCGGCGACGAGGGCGGAGTCCTGAATGCGCACGCCGTGGTGCACCTCGTAGCGCTCCTTGAGGCCGCGCAGGATGGCGATGGCGTCGGGCGTGGAGGGCTCGCCGACGTAGACCTGCTGGAAGCGGCGTTCCAGCGCCGGGTCCTTCTCGATGTACTTGCGGTACTCGTCGAGCGTGGTCGCCCCGACCATGCGCAGCTCGCCGCGCGCCAGCATCGGCTTGATCATGTTGCCGGCGTCCATCGACCCTTCGGCCGCGCCGGCGCCGACGATGGTGTGCAACTCGTCGACGAAGGTGATGACTTCGCCTTCGGCGTCGGTGATCTCCTTGAGGACGGCCTTGAGCCGCTCCTCGAACTCGCCGCGGTACTTCGAACCCGCCACCATCGAGCCGAGGTCGAGCGCGATGAGGCGCTTGTTCTTGAGCGACTCGGGCACGTCACCTTCGACGATGCGATTGGCGAGGCCTTCGACGATGGCCGTCTTGCCCACGCCGGGCTCGCCGATCAGCACCGGGTTGTTCTTGGTGCGGCGGCTGAGCACCTGGATGACGCGGCGGATCTCCTCGTCGCGTCCGATGACGGGGTCGAGCTTGCCGCTGCGCGCCGCTTCGGTGAGGTCGCGGCCGTACTTCTCGAGGGCCTGGAAGGTCGACTCGGGATCCTGGCTCGTGACGCGGTGGCTGCCGCGCACGTCCTTGAGCGCGTCGAGCAGCTGGTTCTTGTCGAGGTTGAGTTGCTGGGCGAACTGGAGGAGCAGGTGCTCCGTCGACAGGTACTCGTCGCCCAGATTGCGCTGCTCCTCGACCGCACCCTCGATGAGCGCCGACAACGCGCGGCTGAGGGTGGGCTCGCTGCCGCCGTACTGCTTGGGCAGCTTGTCGAGCGCGTTCTCGACGGCGTTGCGGGCCGACAGTGGCGTGACACCGACGCGCTGGAGCACCGGCAACACGACGGTGTCGGCCTGCCCGAGCAGCGCGGCCAACAGGTGGTCGGGCGTGACCTCGGGGTTGTTCGACGCCTTGGCGCGACTGATGGCCTCCTGCAGCGCTTCTTGAGTCTTGAGGGTCCAGCGGTTCGGATCGAGAGGCAACTCTTAGTGTCTTCCTGTCTAGATA